>JBMYUM010000060.1:5794-13734 GCA_049605375.1 Phycisphaerae bacterium
TGGAACCTCGATCAGATGAACGATATTTCGCCGCTGTTCGAGTTTGAAGTCTAAGTCGATTCACGGAAACATGCTTGTGGTCCCCGCAAGGATCACAAGCATGGACTTCCTCCTCCCGTTCCCACCTGCACGCAAACTCTCCTGAACCTGCATAAAAAAACAGCCACCCATCGCGAGGATGAGTGGCTGCGAATCTACCCCTGAAAAGGGAAGGTGAGAAAGCTAGCGAGCGAAATTAGTCGTCATCATCGTCGTCATCATCATCATCATCGTCGTCATCGTCACCACCTGCCGCATCCACTATTTCGTCCGTCCAGGTGATCAATGTGAAGGAACCGGTGAAGATGTTACCGACCGCATACACGCGATAGTTCACGCCGGCGTCAAGATCCAACTCGACCGGACCAAACGCGAGGTCACCACTTTCGGAAGCGATGATGCTCGCTGCCCAGTCACCCAGCAGAAGCTTCAATGCACCCGATTCGCCGTTGTTCACGCCTTCAAGTGCACGGATCGGCCACCACCAGGGGAAACTACGCTCGAGCTCAATGTCGACCGTCGGTGCCACCGCGGCGTGGAATGCGTTGAAGCCCGCAAACGCGCCACCAGCTTTGTCGTCGTTAACGAACGGCGTGATGGTCAGTTCGGCATCAGCATTGAAGTGGGCAACAATCGAGTAGCTCGTGTCGCTTTCCAGTGCAACGTCGTAGGCGGCAATGGCCGGTTCGCCCACGCAGGTGCCTTCGTCGCTGGCCAGGAAAATCTCAAGGTCGTAGTCGCCTTCAGGAAGCGTGACCGGGCCAAGAACCTCACCAAATTGGAAGTTCGGGAAGGCGCAGTCGCCGTTGACGGCCACGTCGACCGGCGTGGTCGGATCAAGACCAAGATCCCCACCAGTCACGCCGTGAACGATAACGGCTTCGAATTCGCCCGACGGCGCCTCTTCGGCCGTAGAAAGCAGAACCTGCAGCGAGTCATTGGCCAGAGAGCCGACCACGAAGGCGATGTAAGCGGTGTCCGCTTCGAGTTCCTGCGTCAGTGGACCAAGCACAACATTGCTCGTGCCGGCGGCAGCGACCGAAATGTCATACTCACCGCGGAAAAGACGACGCGAGCCGCCTTCGCCGTTATCCAGGTTGCGGATTCGACGCAGACGTCCGAAACGATCGGCACGACGGAAACGAGCGTCGACCGTCGGTGCGACCGCACAATGGTAGGCATTCACGGTCGAACGGAAGCGACGGGTGTGGACATCATTCTCGAAGACGCTGGCCGTCGGGGCGCCGTCGCCGTCCAGATGCGCCACGATGGAGTAATTCACGCCGTCTTCCAGCATCACCCCGTTAGCCGAGATGATTGCTTCGCCGCTGCACGGGTCTCCAGCATTGGCACCCGCGATGGCAATGTCGTACTCGCCGGCATCCAAAGCCAGTGGACCGGCGATGGTCGCAAACGTGACGCCCGGGAAACACGTGCCGTTCACCGAAATATCAACAGGCAAGTCCGCATCCGCGCCAATGTCCTCGCCGAAAATCCCGTGTACCAGGTACGCCGATACCTTGGCCGAAGCCGGTGCGGCGAAACCGATTACGCCTGCCAATGCAATCACCCCAGCGGTGCTCATACGAAACTGACCCATATCTTCGCTCCTCCTCATTGGAAACTAAGGTCAACAAGTTGCGCTGCGTGTCATCTTCCGCAGCCCCCCATGAATAAGTTTCAAGAAGTTAGTCAGAGACTTTCAAAAACGGCAAGAATTTAGCTACATTTGTAGTAAATAGGCGTTATCAGTTCTGAATCAACGATTTAATAGGACCTTGCAAATCAGGCCCTTCTTGCCCTGGCAGTTCTGAAAGTATTTTCGGTCTCCGGAGTGTCGCAGTTCCGATCATTGTTGACTCCGTCGCTTGACAAAGCGGATCTTATATGTAACTTATTGGTTACATATGGAGCACGACCCACTGGACGCGGTTTTTTCAGCCCTGGCTCACGGAGGAAGACGCCAGATGCTGGACATTCTCAAGGCGAAACCAGGCTGCAACGTGAATCACGTCGCCGGCCATTTCGCCATGAGCCGCATTGCGGTCATGAAACACCTCGCCGTTTTGGAGAAAGCGGGTTTGATTCACTCCGAAAAAGCCGGACGCGATCGAAAACTGTTCGCGAACGTAGTTCCCATCCAAATGATCTACGACCGGTGGACCACAGAATACAGCGCGATCTGGGCCGAACGCGTCACCCGACTCAAGTATGAAGTCGAAGCCCAGTCGAGCCGGGATGAGGAAGAAAAAGGGGAGAAGGAAAACAACGATGGGTGAGACCACAACGTCAGTCTTCAAAGTACACATCAACGGTTCCATCAACGATGTCTGGAACGCGATGACCAGAACCGACAAACTCAATCCGGTTTTTTTCAACATGCGCATGGATGTCGATCAGTTCGAACCCGGCGGAAAACTTCGTATGCGAACCGCAGGTGACAAATACACCGGCGCCGTCGGTGAAATCCTTGAATGCAATCCGCCGCACAGACTCGTCCATACATTCCGATTCACCCAGTATGACGACCCGCCGTGCACGATGACCTACGAGCTGACCGAAGCGCCGAACGGCGGCGTCGACTTTGTCCTGACCGCCAGCGACATTCCGGTCGGTACCAAGTCCGCTGGACAACTCGGTGGTGGCGGAAAGCTCATCGCGCTCGCCCTCAAGTCGATGGTCGAACGGGGCAAGCCGACGTTCACCATGTGGATGATCGGAATGGTCAGCAAGATCGCGCCGGTCCCCAAGAAATGTCTCAGCCAGAATTGGCCCTGAACACGATCGCGGTTGAAGAATCAACAGAACAACAAAAGCGGAGCAATCCCATGGGTAGAATCGTAATCGGCGTGATCGTCGGCTTTGTGGTGTGGAGTGTTATGTGGGTGGCGGCGGGCGCTGTGGCGAAGGGTGTCTTTGCCGACTCGATCAGCGAAGACGGGGCGATCAGCGATCCGGTGGCACTGGTCACGGTCCTCTTCCTGAGCATGGCCTGCTCGCTGGTCTCGGGCGCCGTCGCAGGAATCATCGCACCACTTGCAGTCAGAAAAACTGCGATGACGCTTGGCTTGCTGCTGCTCGTCGTCGGCATCGCCGTTCAGGTCAGCGGTTGGGACAAGCTTCCCGTCTGGTACCACGTACTCTTTCTTGGATTACTGGTGCCCATGACGCTGAGAGGAGCAACGCTGACCTCTCGGTCCGCTCCATTGGCGCAGAACATCGCGCCGATTGACTGATAAGCCAACCTTCTTGCCGCAACAAAACAAAGGGGATTGACCGTCGGCGTTCACGCCGGCGGACGCCCCTCATGCCGCCAATCAAATAAAAACCGAAATTCTTCGGCGCACTTTTCCCTTCCATCACGCGTCCTCTGACAACTGGGGCGCAACATGACCCGCTCATGCTGCAACGGCGTTCGATCAAAACTGCATCGAACGTCCGGATCTTGAAGTAATGACACCGCTGCGACCGGCGGCGAACGACGCTCGGAGAAAAACGAGCGATTCGTGTGGCAACCGGTGCGCGCTGCTGTGCCAGATGACGATCACAAATACGCGAAAAAGGTGACAGGGACATGCGATCGCAAAGTACCAAAACAGAATCAAGCCACGTGATGCAGAGACTGAAGTCGAGCGAGAATAGACTGCGATTGATCGCCGTGTTCTCACTCCTGCTCACAACGCCCGGATTGCCGCTGACAGTCGATCGGACCGCATCCACAAAACAGCGCAGCGACCACACATACGCGATCTCACGCACGTCGGCAGGCGGACATTGTGACGATCGTGACGGCGACGGTTACGGCACAGGGCAGGCAACCGACTGCCCGGCTGGAAGACGCGAAGATTGCAATGATCGCGATCCGCGAATCTTCCCCGGCGCGACCGAACGTTGCAATGGCCTCGATGATGACTGTGACGGCGCCGTTGATGAGGACTTCGATGTCGACGGCGACGGTGAAGTGGCCTGCTGCGGCCAACTCGAAAGACAGCGGCGCGCCGTACTCGCCGACTGCCTGAACGGGCCCGACAGCCTCCCGAATCCATTCGGACCGGTCAGCCTCATGGATTGCATGGATAACTACGATGACGACCATGACGGCGATGTCGATCTGCGCGACGTCGCCAAGTCGTTTCGAGAGTTTGACATCACCTGCGAGAACGTCCTCGATTGTCCGCCCGGCACGCACCTCCTGCACCGCAGCGGCATCTATGGCATCCCCGATCCCGATACGTTCGATCCCGCGAGCGCGTCCGGTCACGATTTCACGTGCGTTCCCGATTTCTCCTGCGATGACCTCGCCTGCGGACCCAACGGCCGCTGCGTTGTTCAGAACGGTCAGGCGCTCTGCGTCTGCCGCAACGGCTATGTCGGTGAAGGATGCGAGCGATGCGACGTCGGCTATGAACGCAATTCGAGCAACGCCTGTGTCATCGGCGACGACTGCCGTGACTCATTCTGCTCCGGGCTTGGCGAATGTGTCACCGACGGATTCGAAATCAAGTGCGAGTGCGACGAAGGACTCTCCGGAGACCATTGCGAAAAAGGATGGGTAGGCGGCCCCAACGACCTGCGACCACCACCACGCGTCATCATTCACGGAACAGAGCAGTCAATCAAAGTCGGTGAATGCCGCGCACTCACGATCGAAACGATCGGCGACGGCAATCTTGCCCGTGATTTCCGATGGACGCTTGATGGACCGGGCACGCTCGATCCATCGGTCGGAACAGATGTGTTCTACTGTGCACCGACATTCATGGCAGGTGACAAGTCTGAACTCGCAAAGATCGAAATCTGTCTCGACTCTTTCCCGAACAGCTGTGCGACCCGTTACATCACCGTCGACACCGCGGGGGGCATCATCAGTACCGGCCAGCCGCACGAAATCTTCAAGCCCATTGATGATGTCATCAAACAGTACATGCGCCTCCGCTGCGTCGGCGGTGCCGTCATGGGCATCTCGGTGTTTGGCAAAGTTGTTTACTTGAAAGGATACGGCAACATCAACGGCGCCCCGACCGATGATCCGGAATACCTCGAAGCGTGCGGAGACATCTATAACGCAAGTGATGTTGTGCCAGGTTTGGCGCTCCCGGCTCCGGCACCCGTTCAGCCCTGGACACCGTTTCGAATCGGCAGCAACAGCAAGTGTGTTGGCGGTGCCGTCCTCCGTGATGCGGTCAAAACCAACCTTATCGGCGATCCGAACGCAGCAGATACGCTGGTCGAAAACATGATCCTCTGCGATACGCCAGGCGCCGTGCCTGAATCCATCCGCGAAGTGATGTGCGGTGAAGTGCCGCCACCACTGCCGCTGACGACCGTCTCCGGTGCTTCGCCGAGCTGTGACGCGGACAACCCCTGTTTCAACAACGGAACCTGCGCAGAAAATGGAAGCAATGACTTCTGTGTCGGTTGTGATGAAGGATTCTCTGGTGCCGATTGTTCCGTCAACGGTGATACGTGTGCTGATCTGAGCAGCGCCGCCGATTCACGACTGTTGGATTTGACCTTCGGACACTTGCTTGGCCACACCTCCGGTTTCCCGCGAAGCGCGCCGGCCGGTGTTTCCGTGGTCACCGCCAACTTCGATACGCTTCGCAATGCTGACTCGGAAGAAGATTGGATCGCACAGGAACAGCAACTGATCAGTGAAGGCGATTTCCCCAGTGGTGACTTCGGTGGTGAGTTCCCCAACTTCGGGGCTGCGAAAGGTAACATCAACCCAGGCTACTTCGTTCCACGTCCGACCATTCCGGATATCATGAAAGCAAGATTCGGGGCCTGCCTCCTGAGCGATCCCGGTAGTAATGAAAGTTACTCCAATACGAATTTCGCCTTCATCGGACACCTGGCGGAACATATAACGGGTCAGACGTTCAGTGCGAAAGTCGGAAAACCCGACCTTCACAACGGATCGGCATTGGAGGACTTCCTGCAGACATATCTCAATGTCCCGTTGCCAACGCAAGGCACGCCTGAGGGAATCTTCGTGAGCCAGGATGTGTTGCGCCTTCGGCACCCGCAGGAGCCGATCTATCGTCAGTGGGAAGGCGGTACGTACTACCCGCTCCAAACGGACTTGAAACGCCCGCACTGCCTTTGGAATGGTGATGTGTGCAGCTTCGAAGACTTCATCTCAGGCGCCGTGCGCTATACCTGGGATTTCCTGCAGACGAACACCCTGTCTCCCTATCGAGGCGGTGGAAACGATGCAGCCGGTTCGACCGGAAGCCTTGCTGCAGAAGCAGAGGTCTTCCTCAAGTTCATGTCCCGCTACTGGGTCGGCGGTGGTGGCTCTGATCCACGATATGGAAAGACACGCTGTCCCGACGGAGACTGCATCTGGACGCAAGGAAACTCGCACAACGGTGCTCGCGCCGGCACGTGGTCCTTCGTGTTCCAATGGGGCGGCTCAGGGCGGACCGGACAGGATTGCACGACCAACGAAGAGTGTGGCGCGCTGACCGTCTGCGGTGATACGGAACAGGCCGTCCAGCGTCCCAGCGCGTGCCGCGGAGGAAGCGATGACAACGGCACACCGGATGACCCCAGCGATGACTTCTTCGCTGGCGAATGCACGCGATGGAGCGAGTACTTCATGCCGCCCATCGATGCATGCGGTGATATCGTTCAGGATGACTTCGCCAATCTTGAATGTCACGCGTGCCAACTTCCAATCGGTGTCGACATATTCATCGCCCTGAATCAGTCGCGCGACAAGAAGTGCGCAGAGGCCGAAGCACTGGGCGAAGGGCATCCTGACTATTATACATGCAGTGCCGCATACGGACTCCTGAAGGACTTCATCATGCACGGCGTCTGCCAGGTGCAATGGCCACCGAATTCATTTGCAGTGTGGCCGCCCGTCGAAAGCGACGGATCGTCAGGGCTGCAATCGCCGGGCTTCGGAACAGAAGGAGCGCCGGCAGCGACCGCCGTTGCCGCACACGACGGCATCGCCGGCGGTGGCCTTGATTGCTGTGGCGACGGTATCAAAAACTTCGGCGAAATCTGTGATACCAACGACTTCGGTGGCCTCAGCTGCGCATCATTCAACTATGAAATGGGAAGCTTGATTTGCAATGAGTGCCTTCAGATTGACACCGCGCTGTGCAGCGGCGGAATTGGTCTCCCTCCGGGCAGCTACGGCGAATGCGACTGCGGCGTGCAGGGTGCGATCAACTGCTCCGATTGCGAAGAACCATGGGACTGCCCGCCGACCGATGATGGGTTCTGTATCGGTGGACCGTGCCTGCCCGTCGACGACGGCAATCACAACGGAAAACTCGACGCCTTCAGCTCCTACCATCCTGACGGAAACTACCGAGACCCCAACGGAGGGCTCTACTACTGCCCGGGCTCGGACGTTGTCTGCAGTGCGGAAGGCGCCTGGGGTGTCTGTAAGGAATGCGGCAATGAAGAATCCGAAACAACGACCAGAGTCGGTTGCCCATGTGTGTTGGATTCTGATTGCGAGCAGCCCGGCCTGAACCTCGCCTGCTACGGTGCGCAGTCCGGCGGTGGACCCGGCTTCTGCTGGGATGCCGTTGACGGCCCGCCAGATTGGCAATGTGCCGAGGGTAACTGCGGCATGGCACCGTGGTACGGTGATGACACGATGTACTGTGAGCACTACAGCACATCCGGTGAGGCGCATTGTGAACCCTTTATCGCATGCAACAACATCTTGAGCGAAGTCTGCGCGGGCGTTGGTCAGATCTGTGCCTGCATCGACGACAACGGTGATGGTGAATGCGACGAGAATGCGGCCGGCTGCACCACGAGCGATTGCTGTGACTTCGAATGCTATGAAGACAGTCACTGCGGCCAGGCGTTCGGTTGGCCTTTCGGCTACAGCTGCATCAACAACAGCTGCCAGCCATGGTAATGGAGTA
>JBMYUM010000061.1:0-13613 GCA_049605375.1 Phycisphaerae bacterium
CCTTGGAACGCCCCTTGAGCCGCCGGGCAACCCGAGCTCCCGATCAACGCGCAGAGGCCCGTGCTCACTATGAACACGGCGCACTGTATTGCCGATCGGACCCTTACCCGAGCAATTCACAGGCAGTTTTCTGCCCCATAAGCGTTGACTGTACACCCATTTTGCACGACACTGCTCGGCTCGGCTGTTGGCACGATGTGCCCGGCCGGAATTGCCCGTGCAGGTGCTGATCGGCAAGAAGCAGACCAGCGAAGCAGGGTGTCCGGGTTTCGCGTCGACGAACGCAACGGCGTCGTGATGCGAATCATGAGACAAACAACCAAACGACGACTTTTTGAACGTTCATAGATCGGAGATACAACCGTGTACGCGATTATCGCTGATGGAGCCCACCAGTACCGCGTTGAAGAAGGCCTGATTTTCGAGGTGCAGCGCAAAGACCTCCCCGAAAATACGGAGACCATCGACTTCGATCGCGTCCTGCTGATCGGCGGCGGTGAAGGCGGTTCCGCCAAAGTCGGAACACCGACGGTAAGTGGCGCGAAGGTCACTGCGAAGGTCATTGGTGAAATCAAAGGCGATAAGCTCATCATCCAGAAGATGCGTCGTCGCAAGGGTTATCGCCTCAAGCAGGGCCATCGCCAGAAGCACCTGCGTGTTCAGGTAGAAAAGATCCAAGGCTAAACGCAGCCTTTGTCAGCGGCTGCCGGCGGAACAGAATCCCGCGAGGAATACAATCTCGTGGTGGCAACCCGTCGCGGCCGCAATGCGTTCTCACGTCCACATCCTTCGTCGGATTTCCAACTCCCGACCGGTCTCGTCATTTGATCCAGACCATATGCCTTACGAAGTCGTCCATAGCCAATCCAAGCTGATGGAGAGACGGGAGCGTGTGTTCCTTCTCTTTGCCGGTATTTTCCTTGGCAGCATGACGATGCTCAACATCCTGGGCATCACCCGATTCATTCATATCGGACCGCTCGCACTGGCCGTGGGCGTACTACCCTATCCCATCACGTTTCTCTGTACCGATTTCATCAGCGAGTTCTACGGTCGTAAGCGGGCGAACTACGTTGTGTCGATCGGGCTCCTGCTCAATTTCTTCGTGCTGGGATTTCTCTGGCTGGGACATGCCCTGCCCGGCATCAGCGAATCGGCGC
Organism: Phycisphaerae bacterium; assembly: GCA_049605375.1. Taxonomy (GTDB): domain Bacteria; phylum Planctomycetota; class Phycisphaerae; order UBA1845; family UBA1845; genus JADFOB01. The sequence goes on from JBMYUM010000061.1 coordinate 1,161, forward strand.
GCCCGGCCTGGCAGCCAACTGGATCGTGGAACCCGCCGCCCTGGCAAACGCTGCCGGTCGACCCATCCGTGGATCTGGGTCTGCCGCTCGCCAACAAGACCCAGGTCGAGTTGTTTGAGATTATCTACCGGTGCACCGCAGCAAGCGTTTTTGCTTCCATGTTCGCCTACGTGGCCGCTCAATTCTGTGACGTTTTCCTGTTCCACTTCTGGAAGAAACTCACCAAGGGACGCCACTTGTGGCTGCGGAACAACGGCTCGACCATGATCTCCCAGCTGGTGGACGCAACCGCCGTCACGTTCATTGTCTTTTGGATCCCTTTCTCAGATGGCGAGCGGTCACTGATGGCCATGCTCGCCCTGGTCGGAAGCAACTACCTCTTCAAGGTTTCCGTGGCAGCCATCGATACGATCCCCTTCTACCTGGGCGTGTACTGGCTGAGGGAGTACCTTCAAATCGATCCATTGCGCGAGCCAGACAACGACTAATTGCGTAGAAATCAGCAGCGGAGATCTCACACCGCGTCGAACAGCGGAGCTCCAACGGCAGACGTCGCGTTCCTGCGTGTGGCCGCTAGAATCAGATGGGAGTTGGAATAACGTCAGCAGGTTTCATCTATAGGAAGACCGCGATGATGAATATGAAAAGCGTAAACAGCACGGCCCTTTTTTCGATTGGATTGCTATTCGCACTGACGGGTTGCGAAAAGCAGACGCCCGAGAAAGCACCCGCCGTCCCGGAACCGTCGAAGCCGGCCAGTTCGGATTCGGCCTCAACGACGGCTTCTGCTGAAACGGCCAAGGAAACAGAATCGGCCAAAGCACCCGCCGCAACGAACACCGCAGCACCGACGGCAACTGCAAGCGACGCCAAGGGTGGCAGCTTCGCACACGCCGGCGTTCAGTTCTCCGTTCCCGCCGGTTGGGTCGAAGAAGCAGTCACGCCCTCGCCCATGGGGCCGAAGGCCGTCTTCAATCTTCCGACGGAAGCCGGCAAGCCGGCATGCAGTGTTCGCATCACGCATTATCCAAACATGCGTGGCCGCCCCGGCATGGACGACATGAACATCAACCGTTGGCTGGCCCAGGTCAAGAAATCCGATGGTAGCGCCATCACTCGCGAGGACGCCAACGTGCAAGAGATCGACCTTGGCGATGTGAAGCTGATTGTTGTAGACGCTACCGGTGTAATTGCAGGCGGTATGGGCGTGGAAACAAGCCTGGCCGAACGGCGGATGATCTCAGCGATCGTCAAGCACGCCAACGGTCCGCACTTCGTCAAGGTGACCGGCGCAGCGGACGCTATGGGCAAGGCCGCCGACAGCATCATGACGTTCCTGAAGAGCGCCAAGAAGAGCTCGTAAGGGACGCCCTTTCGAACCACGGGTGAAGCCATGCTTACTCGGCACATCTGGCCGGGTAAGCATGCCCCGATCGTCGATCAGGGTACGGTTACCGTCTGAACGACTTTACCATGTGTAGATGACCTGATAGGTCACGACGGTTTCGCCACCGGGCGGAACCTCGATCGGAATATCGATCATGCGCGCGTCGAGTTTCTTGTATCGATGCGTTGATTCTTCAATTCGCCAGTTGGTCCAACGGTAGAGGTTCTCCTTCACGACGACCTTAACCGCTTTCTCTTTCTGGTTTCGCACTTTGATCTCGATGGTCTCGCTCAGTGTATCCCGTCGATTATCAACGCTGAAATCAACCACTTTTCGCTCACCGACCACGTCAAACGCGTTGCCAAGACGAATCAAGATCTCTTCGTCCTTCGGGGTGTGATCAATCGTATCTTCGCCAATGAACTCCAGCGTATCGTCCGCCTGATCGCGTTGATTCACGCGCATGCGGCCCTTTGGCATGGGGATGCCCAATCCACTCTGTTCGTCATTTTTGAATCGAAGATAGATGTCGACCTTCTTGTTGGATCGCGGACCGAAACCTCGATCCAGTGCGGGGCTGGAGAGGTAACCACCGAAACCACGCGGCGCGCCGTAGTACACCATGACCTTCTCGCAAGGCACGCCACGAGCGGCATCGAACAGCTCAAGCTGCTTGGTCGAATTCTGCGGCAGTGTTGTGGGGCGACCGAGCGTGTAGAGGTGATACTCAAAGAATGATTTCTCTTTGAATCCACTCGGCGCGGCAGTCGCCATGGCCATGTCGGCCTCATACGTCATACGGCGTTTGAAACTCTGGTTGGATTCCGTCTTCTGGACGTCGCCGGCAATCAACTTCAACTTGGCGTTGTTGTAGGTCGCCCCGGACTGATTGATGATTGTCACCCACGCCGACACATCCAGCTTGCCAATATTGGGATCTTCACCCGGCATGTAAATCAGGTTGTAGTCCGTCCACCAGGTCATCGCCTTGGTTTCGTAGCTGACGCGAACACGTTGTGGACCGGGTGTTGGTGTAAACACATCCCAGACCAGCGTCGGTTTGGTGATCAATCCTTCAGGAAGGCTTGGAAAATCGACGAGGCTGTAGTTGTCATTTGCGATCATGCGAACACGACCGTCGCTGTCTCGCAACATGACACCACCTGCGGCGCTCAGAAGCGTCCCCTTGATGGTTCGCAAGCCGTCACCAACGGTCTGGTAGAGCGTAATCTCCTCATTGATGTAGCGTTCCATCAGCTTCGTCGCCGACACCAGGTCGAATTCGAAGTTCTGTTCAATGACCTTGGTCTGTGCCGGGTCGGTCAGTGACCGAAACGTCACCGTGGTTGGTTCGATTTGCGCGGCGACGTCAGAGAAGCGGATGATCGATCGCGTCTCCGGCAAATCGAGCGTTCTTTCCTGCCGGACAATCGCATAGCCCGGAATGGAGCGTGACCGCTGGTAGCCCGTGAATCGGCCCGAACCGGCACCGGGGCGGTAGATCTCCGGCGAAACGCTGCCGGAACCGGCCGTGCTGTAGATCGTCAGCGCTGTTGATTCATCCGTTTCCGCTGCCCCTGCGGAGCCGTGCACGAGCATGCCAAGGGCAACCGTCAGAGAACAGAGTGCTTGCCGGAAACCTGCCGTGCCTGAATTCCGGACAAAGGGGGAAGCAACGAAGAAGTGAGTCATGGCAAGTCTCCAGTATGACATATGTTGATCGTGAGCCAGAAACGAAATCGAAGTCGAGCCCATTGCCCGTTGTTGACTCGGATGATCGCCGGGCCGTGGCCAACCGTGGCCGTGGGCAACCGTGGCTGTGGGCAACCATGGCTGTGATCATGCCAACGCGGGGTGCGGGCAGCGGTACGCGGCTACCCCCATGGTGGTCTCGAGGCTCTACGAAGTTAGACGGACAAAAGCGGAACGGTTCCAGAAAATCTTGGAACTTCTACTGCTTTTCGATCACTTCTTTGCCATTCATATACGGACGCAGCGCAGCAGGCACGCGAATGGTGCCGTCCGGATTCTGATTCAGTTCCATGATGGGAATCAGAACACGAGGCGACGCGATGACGGTGTTATTCAGCGTATGACAGAAGTGATTCTTCTTGGCCCCGTCACGATAGCGCAGCTTCAGTCGACGCGCTTGAAACTCGTAGAATCGTGACGCGGAATGTGTTTCTCCGTAACTCTCCCGTGACGGCATCCAGGTTTCAATATCAAACTTCTGCGCCTGCCCCATCCCCAGATCGCCGGTGCAAACGTCGACGACCCGATACGGCAGCTCCAGCTTCTGAAGCACATCTTCCGCGTTCTGGAGAATTTCGGTGTGGTACTGCTTGCTGATATCGATGTCGTTCGGACAGATAACAACCTGCTCAACCTTGTCGAAGAGGTGAATGCGATACAAGCCGTGTGTATCTTTACCGGCAGCACCGGCCTCACGACGGAAACAGGTGCTCATGGCGCAGAGCTTGATGGGCAAATCGGCTTCTTTGAGGATCTCATCACCATAGTACGCGGTCAGCGGAACTTCCGCCGTTCCCACCAGCGACTTTTCGTCGCGTTCGCAGAGATACGCCTGATCGCGACCACCTGGGAAGTAGCCCGTCCCATACATGACATCTTCACGAACCAGGACCGGAACCGTCATCGGTACGTACCCGCGTTCGACCATCATGTCCTGTGCGAGCCGCAACACCGCCTGGTGCAGCATGGCTCCGTCGCCTCGCAGAATGTAGTTTCGCGACCCTGCCAGTTTGACACCGCGTTCAATGTCAATGATGCCCAGCTCCGTCCCGAGTTCAACGTGGTCTTTCACGGGGAAATCAAAGGATGGGATTTCTCCGACCTTACGAAGCTCGATGTTCTCGCTGTCATCTTTCCCGGTCGGTACGCCATCGTCCGCCGGCTGCGGAATCGTCAGCATCAGTTGCTCGAACTCTTCGATGATCGGGCCTTCCTGCTCTTCCGCCGACTTGATTTTCCCCTTCAGCTGCGTCAGCTCTTCCTGGACGCTCGCGGCTTCTGCCTTGATATCATCTTCGCTCTTGCCTGCAGCGATCGCCTCCTGATACCACTTGGACTTGGGATTCCGAAGGAGCCCGACTTTCTGGCCGCTCTCGTTGACTTCCGTACGGTACCCGTCAAGTTCTGCCTGCAGTTCACGCCGTTTCTGGTCAACTTCCAGCAGCCGATCAACGTCGCACTTGATGTGCTTGTCGACTGCCCCCTGCTTGACGGCGTCCGGGTTTTCACGAATGAACTTGATATCGAGCATGCTGATCTTCGCTTTGCTTTTCTTGGTCCATGGGCGCTGTCTATGGGCGCTGTCGGTATCCGCAGCGGACGTCCGACATCGACTGCCGTCCGGTCCACGCCACCCTCTTTCGAAGGCGATTACTTATCGCCGAATTCCCCGGTCTGTCAAAATCCTGGAGCTCGCAGCAGGAACGCTCATCGCAACAGGAAATGGAAGAGAATCCACTCTTAGCCGGCGGGAACTTCTGCTACCGCCTGATACGTTGCCTGCATCGGATGGTCGGCCGCGGAGCGGGAGACGACGGGTTGGGGCTGGCGAACCAGATACTCCAGCCACTCCATGACCGAGGGCAATCGGTCACCCGCATCAAGGGCAGCTGCCAGCGATTCGGCCGAGTACCCCCGCGACGTATCTGCGCGAAGCTGCTCGATGATGCGCGCCCGTAACTGCAATTCCTCGCCCGCAGACTTTTTGCCCGCCTCCACACCCGGCTGATGGTAGGCGTTGATGTTCGCAAGCTCGGCGTAGATGCTCACCGCACGCTCAAACATGGCCAGCAGCGACCCCAATGTCCTTTCGGTCAGGGCGTCCAACATGAGTGTCATGGTTTCACGACCGACGTCGGTCAGCGCTGTTCTGGTTCCAAGAAGGAATGCGTGCAGGTAGTCACCGGAGGTCGCCTTGTCATCAACAAGCATGGACGGCACGCTTCGCGTCTGACGAACGCCGATGAACATGGTGAGGAAATCATTCGGGCCATCCCGCAGCTGCTGCACCAGTGCATGCTGATCCGTGCTGCCTTTGTTGCCGAAAACGCTGATTCCTTCGGCGACAGTGTTCCCTTTGCGATCTTCCGTTTTCCCGATCGATTCCATGATCAGTTGCTGAAGGTACTTCGACATCAGCCCGAGTCGATCCATGTAAGGCAGCACCACGAAGTTTCGTTTTCCACGATGGCGGCAATCGTGCATCGCCATAGCCAGTTGGCAGGCTGGGTTGACGGTCGGTTCCGCTGCCCGTGCCAGGTCATCGGCTGCCGCGGCCCCCTGAAGAAACTCCTCGATATTGAATCCCTGCAGTGCGGCGGGCAGAATTCCGACAGCCGACGTCACGGAGGTGCGTCCGCCGACGTAATCCCAAAGCGGGAAACTGGCCAACCATTTTTCCGATTCTGCACGCTGATCCAGTTTGCTCTGCGGCGTGGTCACCGCGACCGCATGTTTTGCAAATGACAGGCCGGCCTGCTTGTACCGTTCCGCAACCTCAACCATGCCGTTGCGTGTCTCGGCTGTTCCACCCGATTTGGAAATGACCAGCGTCAACGTAGCTGCAAGATTGTCGCCAATTTCATCCAGCACCCGGTCGATGCCATCCGGGTCCGTATTGTCGATGCATTTCAGCACCATCAGTTCGTCTACGCCTCCGAGGGCGTCGGCAAGCAGCTGAGGTCCGAGCGCGGAGCCTCCGATTCCCACCAGCAGCAAAATGTAGAAACCCTCTTCTTTTTCAGGACGAATCGATCCCGCGTGGACGGCATCGGCAAACTCCTGAATACGTTTGATGGCATCGCTGATGTCGTTTCCAATGCCTTCCGGCGCCAGCGATGGCTTCCGCAACCAGTAGTGCCCGACCATCCGCTCTTCGTCAGGATTGGCGATCGCACCCGCATCCAGCTTTTCCAAAGCGGACATGGCTTCTCGACAGGCAGCTATTTTCTCATCTGACGCCGCTTCGACGCGGCTCATGTCGAGCGACATCCGAACATCCGGCAACTCAAGGTAGCGGTTTTCGAGAGCACGATCGGTCATTGCGAATCTCCTGACCGCGCCGGGTCTGCGGCCGTCGTTGGGGATGGTCCATCCAGTCCGGCCTTCCTGGCAGCGATCGCTTCCGGCGACAGCGCTTTGATTGACTCATAGATTTTCTGTGTCGCGGCCTGCAGGACATCGCGGTCCACACGCTTGCCACGAAACTCGGAGAGATCGACCGGCGGGCCATAGCGAACCCGAAGTTTGTGCGGCATCATGAGACCTGCGACGACGGTATCCCGATAGATCCCCCCTGAGATGTATGCCGGGATAACCTGCGCATTCCCACGCAGCGCCAGCATCGCGACACCATCCTTGGGTTCGCCATCCTCGCCCGGCGGCACGATACTCCCCTGGATGAAAATGCCCATGCAGTGTCCATCCTTCAGGTGACGGAGGGCGCGCTTGGTCGCCCCCGCATCCGAGCCATCGCGCTTCACAGGAATACACTTCAGTACCCAGACAAGGTAATTCACGAGAGGCCAACGACGGTACTCCGCCGCGATCAGGAATGATATTCGCCGGTAGTTGCATGCTAAACCAAGCATGCACGGGTCGGCCGGGCAACCATGGTTCGCCGTGATCACGACACCGCCCTCATTGGGAACGGTGCACGGGCTGAGCTTCTTGGCACGCCAGAGAAACTGAACCACGAATTCATTCAGATCGTACGTCAATGTCAGTAGCGGCGTCATGGGTGAACGTCGTAGTCGTGCCACAACCACAGTCATGCCCACCGCAAACGTGATGACGGCGACGAGCAACAGCAGATAGCCCACCCATTCATCAATGGCTTCCCATTTGGGGATCGCCAGGGCACCTGTGGGCACAAGCAGGGCGCTCATCGTGATCAGGTCCTTGACGCCGAAGACACGTCCCAGGTAGCGATCAGGGACAATGCGTTGCAGGAGCGCGTTATAGGTTGCCATGACCATGATGGCACTGAACCCCGCAACAAATATGCCGAATCCACCAATCCAACGTCGCGAACTGACATCCAGCGGAGCAAACACGCTGATCGAAAGCAGGATCATCCCCAGCGAGATTCCCCACAGGCCGAATCCGATCGGTGCATAACTCCGAACCGACCCACCGACGAGTGTCATGCAGATCGCCCCGACCACGAAGCCCGCACCCAGGAGCCCGAGGTACTGGCCGATGCTGTCGTATCCCCCTTCATACGTCTTGACGACGATGGTGGGGATAATGCTCTTGACCAGCGGTCCGCACAGCCAGACCACCAGTGATATGCCGATCAGTTCCAACACCCGACGATGCGTCCTGATGTACGCCGCGCCTTCGCGAACGTTCTGCATCATGCGTACGGGCGGCCGCTCGTGTTCCACGACGTTCTGCGCCCGCGGAGGACGCATCAGAATCAACAGCAGCGCGCTGACGAAGAATGTCGCGGCGTCGAGACGGAACGACAGAATGGGCTCGTAATGCTGGGCAAGGTAGCCGCCGATGAGCACCGCCATCATGCTGGCAATGATCCCCATCCCGCTGATCATGCCGTTCGCTCGTACAAGCTGCGTCGGATGGATCACCGTCGGCAGCAACGCCGCTCGAGACGGCGAGAAGACCGCCGCCATCAAGCCGATCGGAAGCAGGGGCAGGAATGCTCCATAACTTCCCCAGTCTTTGAAAAACAGGAGCAGCGAGGAGAAGAACAGAAAGATCAGCATACGGACGATGTCCGCACCGATCATGAGAGCCCGCCGGGAGAATCGGTCGGCGAGGACACCGGCAAACGGCGCCATGAGCATGAACGGCAGGAAGAAAACAAAGTCCTTGCGTGCGGTCAGTGGCGTGATGTCGACCTCGCCCTCGGCGATGTTCAACGTCTTGAAGATGGCCATCTCCGAGAGGTTGTCACCAAAGGCACTGATCGCGTACGCGCCCCACAACAGGATGAAGTTCCAGTTGCGCAGCAGTGGAGGAAATGCTGGTCCCGACTTGCTCACGGTCTTCCCACACTTACCCCGTCTCGGATTACCCATCCCGCCTGGTTCCCGGCGGAGAACAGCTCTAATTGAATGGAAACCATACCGGTCATGGAATCAGTGGTGTGTACCCTCTGGTGAATTCGGAAAGCGGAACCTGGTGACGAGGCGCGTCTGCCTTACGTTCGCCTGCTCATCCGTGATACAACGCAACCGAGGGGTAACACTTCTGTAATAATCGTCTGGTCCAAGGCCTGACGGTCTGTGGTTCCGGCCGCCGGGAATCCACGTTTCGGATGGCGTCGTTGCTGAAGATTACTCGACTCCTTCATAATGGGAAAGCCCTTACTCAGATGGACTGACGGCATGCTTTATCGCGCCTGCCGAGCGCATCGAACCCCTTTGCGGAGTCGCGATTCACGCTCGAAAAAGGGGACGGATTCCGCGAATAGACGGGCAGCGTGGAACGTCGGACAGCGGGGTTCGCGGTTGCCGTGCCATGGGGGGCTTGCTATCTTGCCACCTTCCGAGGCATGTTGTCTGAGGAATTTGCTGAAACTGAGCGAAGCCGGAACGCTGTGAACCGTGCGCAAGCAGACGCGGCGGCCGGACGCATCTAAGGAGCGACAAGAACATGATCCGAAACCTTGCACTTGCCATGGTCCTGACGACCGGCCTCACCGCCATGGCAGAAGACAACGGTACGATGCCGAAAGTCAAGCTGAGCACCACCAAGGGTGACATCGTGCTGCAGCTCAACGGTGAAAAAGCACCGATCTCCACGTTGAATTTCATGCAGTACGTGGAAGAAAAGTTTTACGACGGCGTCGTCTTCCACCGCGTCATGGACAACTTCATGATTCAGGGTGGCGGATTCACTACCGAAGCCAAGAAGACCGAAGGGCTTCGATCGGGCATCAAGAACGAGTGGAAGAATGGCCTGAAGAACGTTCGTGGCTCCATCTCCATGGCTCGCGTCGGCGGACAGCCCGACTCCGGCAGCTCGCAGTTTTTCATCAACGTCGTCGACAACGCGTTCCTCGACCGCCAGCAACGCGATGGCGCGGCCTATGCCGTTTTCGGTAAGGTCACGGAAGGCATGGACGTCGTCGATGCCATCAAGGGCGTCGAAGTCTCCGCCCACCCGGTCCTTCCCGGCGGTAAGACGCCTGTCGAACCGATCATCATCAACTCGGCGACTGTCGTCGGCACATGGAACAAGTCAGGCGTAGAAGGAGCGATCAAGAAGATGGAAGAAATGGCACAGGCAGAATTCCAGGGACGTATCGATGCATGGAAGGAAGCCGTCGAGAAGGGCACGAAGCAGGAGTCGGGACTCATCATTTACGACGTCAAGGTGGGTGACGGCGCCACGCCGTCATCGACCGACACCGTTGAAGTGCATTACACCGGCTGGCTGACCGACGGCAAGAAGTTCGATTCGAGCCGTGATCGCAATCGCCCGTTCTCCTTCTCGCTGTCCGGTGGCGTGATCAAGGGCTGGTTGGAAGGCGTCGCAACGATGAAAGTCGGCGGCATGCGTCGACTCGTGATCCCGGCCGACCTGGGTTACGGCCCGAACGGCACCGGTCCGATCCCCGGAAATGCAACACTGGTCTTCGATGTCGAGCTTCTCGGCGTCAAGTAAATCCTGGTTCGTAACCAACTGGCAATGATCATGCGGGGGCCATTCACGTGCCCCCGCTTCTGTTTTCCCAAGGTGCATCCATGAGTTCAAACCGGATTCAATCCACGTACACGCTCTGGGTTCTTTGCTGTGTCGCACTGATCGGCTTCACCGGCTGCGACAAGAAGGACGGCGTCAATCAGTCTGATTCGAATGATACAACTGGAACGCAGGCTACCGATCCAAACGATAGCGCGAAGATGGCACCTGAGGCGGAAAACCCCGTTCTCGTCGAGTTGGATACCAACAGGGGAACGATCCTGCTGGAGCTCAATCCTGATCTGGCTCCGATCACGGTGTCAAATTTCATGCAGTATGTGAAGGACGGGTTCTACAACGGAACCGTCTTCCACCGCGTGGTGCCGGGCGAGCTGATTCAGGCCGGCCGATTCGGCAAGGGCATGGAAAACCGTAAGGAGGGACTTCGCGAACCGATTTCCTCGGAGTCCAACAACGGGTTGGCCAACATGCGGGGCACGATCGCCATGGCCCACCAGGGCTTGCCGAATTCCGCGACCGCCGAGTTCTTCATCAACGTCAGTGACAACGCCGGTCGCCTCGACTTTACCCCGGGAAAACACGCCGGGTACACCGTCTTTGGACGCATCATCAGGGGCCTCAAAGTTGTTGATAGCATTTCTGACGGGGAAATTGGAACGCATCCCAAGATCGGCGCCGGCCAGGTCAAATGCGTACCCGCCAAGGAAGTGGTCATTAACAAGGCCTCTCTGCGCGGGACCGATGCATGGGCTCTGGTTGAAAAACTCGCCGAGGAAAAAAGAGCCCTGATCGAATACAAGCTGCGCCAGAATGAACGTACGGAAACTGAATGGATCAACGACTACATCAAGCAGACGGAAGAGATTTACGGCCTGAAGTTCGAAGATACCGATGACGGCTTGAGCTTCATGGACCTCGCCAGAGGGCTTGGACCGGAGCCGTTCGATGGAGGCAGTGTACAGTTCGCCTACACCGGGAAGCTGCTGAAGGGGCTCACCGAGTTCGAAACGAACGTCAACGCCCCCTTCCTTACGTACTATGAGCTGGATCGCTTGATCCCGGGGCTACGCATGGCTTTGCTGTCGATGAATGTCGGCGGCAAGCGCCTCGCCATCATTCCGCCGCACCTGGCGTTCGGCGAAGACGGTATTCCGCGAGGCAACAACCCCATCCCGCCCAATGCGACACTCGTGTACGAAATCGAGTTGCTCGACATCAAGGCACCGGAATAAGCCGTCACTGCAATCAGATTGACCTATCACCAGACAAGGACGTTGAAAGAACTTTGGATCACGAACGGATACAAAAGGCGGTCAGAGAAATCCTGATCGCCGTCGGCGAAGACCCGGATCGCGAGGGATTGAAGCTCACGCCGTCTCGGGTGGCTCGCATGTACGAAGAGCTCTTCCGCGGCCTGCATATCGATCCGGCACGACATCTCGCCACCACGTTCACCGAGACCTACGACGACCTTGTCGTGCTGCGTGATATTCCATTCAACTCCATGTGCGAACATCACTTGATGCCCTTCCTGGGCACCGCGCATGTCGGCTACCTGCCAGATGGCAAGGTTGTTGGCCTTTCCAAGCTCGCCCGCGTCGTCGACGAATTCGCCCATCGCCCCCAGGTCCAGGAAAGACTGACGTCCCAGATTGCCGACCTGCTCTACGATAATCTCCAGGCCAAGGGGGTCGCCGTAGTCCTCGAGGCCACCCATGCGTGCATGACATGCCGTGGCGTCAAGAAAGCGGGAAGCACCATGGTGACGTCGGCACTGCGCGGCCGGTGCAAATCGGACGCGAGAACCCGTGGCGAAGTGATGGCATTGCTGCACCGTACCCAGTAGGGAAGATGGCCCCCACCGCATTCCTCCAGCCCCAATCATGCTGTCAGTTTTGCGACCCCATCGCGACAACACTATAATTCGACCCGATGTTCGGCTTGCCGCGCCCACCGTGCGCCGGCTGTAGTCATAGAATTCCGATCAGGACCAGTGACAGCCACGACAAAGACGTGGAGTGGCTTTCGTTGATCATGCGTCATCGCCGGCATCCATTGAAGAACGGTTGGAGTCGAATCAGCGCCATGGCTAAGCATCGCGATTATTACGAGATTCTCGGCGTGGACCGCAAGGCGACACCGGAAGAGATCAAAAAAGCCTACAAGGTACTGGCCAAGAAGTACCACCCCGATACCAACCGCGCTCCTGACGCCGAAGAGAAATTCAAGGAAGTCCAACAGGCATACGCGGTCCTTAAGGACGACAAGAAACGCAGTGACTACGACAATTTCGGCGAGGCTGGTGTCGGGTCTTTTCAAACTGGACCCGGTGGCAAACGTGTCTACCAGTGGGGTGGCGGCTC
>JBMYUM010000062.1:0-13449 GCA_049605375.1 Phycisphaerae bacterium
CGCCGGAAGACGCGTAGCCAGATGATTGAACTTCAGCAACGCCAACTCAAAGTCATGCATATAGAAGATTGACTCGGCGTAGCCGACCTCCAATTCGACCGACAACGGTCGATTGCGATCTTCGGGCAATGCCGGCTTCGCTCCAGCAGACTCGAACAATTTCCTGGCCATCTCATATTTACCGGCGGCAAGCTTCGCTCGCGCCTGTTGCACACGAAGGAACTGTCGTTCTTCCAAGTTTAACGTGCTGTCCTTGCGCATGGACCAGTCATAGATGTGATCGGCAAGCAGCTCTGCAAGCAGGGCCTTCTGCATCGATATACCTTGCTCAGGCGTCAGCACGACGGCCTCAACCTGACTCTCCAATTCCATCCATAGTTCTTCATACAATCGCTGAAGCGTAGGGCCGGCGTGACGTGGATCGGCAGCGATGAACGCCGGAATGGCCTTGGCCGCATCTTCAATCTGACCAAGCTTTTCGAAAGACAACAAGCGGATGCGCCACAAGTCACCGAATAGGTTGGGGAAATCGCTGAAGTCTTTTTCAAATCCAACCAGTGATTCCAATGCCCGTGAAGGTGCTGCCAAGACCGGAAGCAGTTGAACTTCGGCGTCAATCAGCCGCGTTCGCGCGGCAAGACTGCGGCGCAGCCTGTCGTCATCATTTGCCGAAGCAGAATCTGCCTGGCCATAGGAAGTCAACAAGACCTGCAACATGCGTCGCACATCGTTGAATTCCTCCACCTGCCGATTCACACTCGCCACACCAGCAGCATCCGGATCAACTCCCTTCAGTGACTCTGCCAGACACTTCAGTCGCAAGAAGACGCCGCGCAGGTACTGCTCATGATTCACATCAACTTGCGCGAACTGATTTGCCGCTTCGGTGAACGCTTCCAGCTCCATCAGCAACTGAGCGTAATAGAATCGCCAGTAGCGCGCGCTTTCGAAATCAGGATAGCTCTGCAGTAACGTCTCCAGGGCGTCGCGATAAAACGCGACAACCTCTTGTGCGCCACCGGCTGAAATCTCATCAGCGTTCTGATCATAGAATGAGAAAGCTAGCTCAACCGCAAAGTCGGCGGCGCGACGCCCGCTGGAGTACCGTGGATGCTCTTTCACAAGCTTGAGGAACATTCGCGCGGCGGCACCATGCTCCTGAAGTCGATAGCGCGCCACCGCAACGTTGTAGATGATCTCCGGAATGATGGGACCGGCTTCTCGCGGTGCTTTCTCAACAAACGCCTGCCCGACATCGGCAGCATTCGCCAGCAACTCATCTGCGCGATCGGCAAACTGATCGGCCTGCGTCAGCATGCCGGCAACCGTCGCCGCGGTCTCAACAGGATCCAACGATGCAGAATCGCGAGACGGATCGAGATCGCCGAACAGAACGGCGTTGATCTCCGCGACCTGATTGGGAAAACGCTGACGAACGGCGAGCACCACCTGCCATGACTCACGCAGATAGCGTTCACGTGCTGACGAATTGGATGTCGCCCCCTTGGCTCGCTCCAGATGCATCCAACGCTCGAGCATGGCCGCTAGAAACTCATATTGAAATTCACCGGCGCATTCATCCGAGACGAATCGCCTGAACGACTTGATATTTGTCATCGCGTCGGTGAACTTTTCATCTTCCACATCGTTTCGAACGGCTTCGATGTGCGCCAGCAATTCCGCCCAGCGCAACGAATCGCGTTCCGCTCGATCGACCAGACGATTGGAAAGCGTGACCGCACGCGATAGTGCATCGCGCGAAACGGCATGGTCGTTCAGAAGACGTTGCGTCATACCTTGCAGAAGGTAAGCCTGAATCTGCACCTTGCTTTCAACGTGCGGCGTCGTCAGCAGCCCCGGGTTTTCTTCGAGATACTGAAGGATTTTCCGCAGCCGCCCGCTTCGTGTGGCATCATCATCGTCGCGTGGAACGGCATCATAGAACAGCGCCCACGCCCGAAGATAAGCGGCTTGCGGCATCAAGCGATCCAACCGCTCGACTTCGCCGCTACGCTCCAACCGATCAAACTCACGGAGAGACAGGTTATCGATACGCTCATACTCTGCGGTCAGCGCGTTGATTAAATTTTCGGCGTTGCTCAAGGCACGTGCGGCCAGCGCCTGCAGTTTCAGACGATCATCACCACCGCCACCACGGTACATAATGCTGGAGTAGTAGGGTTCCGCTTCCTGGTAGATCAGGGAGTGCGCCAGGTCGAACATCCATTTGAATCGGCGCGCATCATCCGGCGCCTCGCGAATCGCTTCTTCCAGTAGTCGATTGGCTGACGTGAGTGCATCACGCCGCGTTTCACGCGGAAGGCTGGCATCGGAAAACTGCGACAGCTTCAGATCGCGCCGCATCAAGACGGTCGCCAGTCGCCCCTTGGGCGGGAAGTCCATCAAGTGAAGATCAAGCAGGCCCGTCAGCCCGCGTTTGCGAAGACCGGCACGGAAGGCCGAGGTACTCAGTCGCGTTTCTTCTGCCGGCTTGGCCGCTTCTTCCGCCGCAGATCGCCTGGACGATCGATCCGATCTCGGTGATCGACCGGATGAATCACCCCGATCCTGCGATTGGGCGGACGACGCCAAGAGCAGGAACACCATCGCAGCAACACGCCACAACGTCCCATGCTTTCCACCATGATCCCCGATGCGATCCAACAAGACGCTCTCCTCGCTCAGACGCCATGCGTCACTGCGTATCCGCAAAAGCGACATTCTTGCAGCCCGCGCGCAACGCGGCATTCCAACATCCGACCACGTGATCCCACAAGACATCTTCCGATGCGACGATAGCAACGGGGGTCTCCACGTCGAACCCCGGCCTTTCATGCAACGACCGGATCAGCGTTACCAACTCCTGGAGATCTGACGGACGATCCACAACGTGATCCACGTCGATCGACAACCCTTCCGGCTGATCCAGCGGCGCGCTCAACCGAACAACGATGGGCTCAAGTGGCAGACTGACCTGCACACCGCTGCCCTGGTTCGGCATGGTCGACGAAAACACCCCTTCCGCACGCTCAAACGTCGAACTGACCAGGAAGAAGATCAAAAGCAGAAATGTCACATCAATCATCGGTGCAAGGTTGACCGCGATGGACGCACCGCTGCCGCCCCGCTTCGGTGTATACCGAAGACCGCTGTACCCGCGCCGCCTTGATGAACGAGGTTCGACCATCGGCTACGGCCCTCCATCATTCGTATGCGCAGAGACGTTCAACACTTCCACGCCGGCGTTGGCCAACGCCCGCATCACGATGCGCACGGGTTCATACGGTAGCCGCCGATCCGCACGAATGACGACTTTCACATCCGGCGAATCCTGCTTGAGTGCCAGCATGCGGTCCGTGATAACGGTCAGCGGTTCAGGTTGGTTCGGACCGATGCTGTAAAGCACCTCACCCTCCGAATCTTCACTCATCTGACAATTGATGATGACTCGATCCGGCACGGAATCGACGGACGCACGACTCTTCTCAGGGTCAGGCAACTTCATCGGAACCAGTTCAGCTTCCGACAGGCGGCTCACCAACATGAAGAAAATGGTGAGCATGAAAATCACGTCCACCATCGGCGTCGCATTGAAACCTAACCCGACGCTAGTTTGCTGCCGTCTCGCTCTGTACTTCATCAGTCACCCCTAAGTCAGCATGCCCGACACCTGCCACGACCGGATTGCGACGCCCCGGTTTGAACTCGTTGAGCAGTCGCTCAGCCGCCAGGGCACATTCGGCAGTCAGAACATCGATACGATTCCTGAAGACGGCAAAAATACTCAACGCAGGAATGGATACAGCAAGTCCCCAGAACGTCGTGATCAGCGCAACCGCAATTCGATCCGCCACCACCCGCGGTTCGAGAAAAGCATCTGATGCGTGAATTTCAGCGAAGAGAAGAATCATCCCCGTGACCGTACCCAACAGCCCGATCATGGGGGCAACATTGCCGATGATGTGAACATATTCCGTCTTTCGGAACAGACGCGCGGCACGATCTTCCAACGTCTCTTCCAATGCACGCTCCATCGCATCAAATCCGTTACCCGCCTCGAGCAGACTCGCATGCAACGCATGCCCCAGCATACTGGGTTCTTCGGCGGTATAGTTGATAGCTTCCACATACTTGCGATCCTGAAGCAGCGACTGCGTCTCCTGCAACGCTACGGCCGGAACAATCGTTGCACGACGGATGGAAAAACTATGTTCAATCGTCAACGCAATCGTGATGACCGACAAAATGATCAGGAAATACGCAATCCACCCGCCCTTGACGACAAAGAAGTCGAGGTAGCTGATGTTGCTCTCCACAGTTGACACCGCACCGGCGTCGGGGCCCTGCGCCAAAGCTCCCTGTGTGAACAGGAGGGCACAGACGGCGACCATGGCCGTCAGCATGACTGAGATTCTCATGAGGTTCATCCGTTATTGCCTCTCTTCGCTTCGCCCGTTGTACAAGCTTCGATGTACCGTCGGTGATTCTCGTGTTAACCCGCACCTGGCTGCGACGCCGTCAACCGCGCCTTCATGCCTTCCATCTCTTCACGCAGCGAAGCATCCAGCCGATTGGAAGACAACCCCTCTTCCAGCAAAAGTAATGCCTTGGTTGGACGCTCGAGACGCTCCATGATGATCGCCGATCGCAACAGAGCCCGACCCGCCAGCGGCGAACTCGGCATGTGAATCGGGATGCGCATAAACGCCATGGCCGCTCGCTGCAGCGACTCCTTCCGATCGTTCTCCTGATTCTGACGAGACTTCTTCGAACCGGATGGTTTCGCATCCGCTGCCGCCAGCAGCACGTCCCCCTTGAGCATCAGAAATTCCGGAAGCAGGTTATCCGGGCAGTCTGCCAGGGCATTATTCAGCGCCTGCCGCCCCGCCGGCATGTCACCGGACGTAAGCCAGAGCCGCAACGCCGACGCCACGATACGGTACACGGATTCTGTCCGGAGATTGGAGCCTGGCGCATAAGAACTGAGCACCGGTGCCATCGATACGGCACGCTTGTCACCAACCTCCGACAGTAGATGGAAGGACAGCAATTCGTACATGAACTTTCTTGCTGGTTGCCGCTCACTTGCAGCCGCCTTGTTCAGTGCAAGAATCGCTTCATTCAAATCCCGGTTCATCTCTGCCGGAATCGATTCAGGAAAGAGTCGGGCTGCAGCAGCCGGACCGGTTTCCCGGCCGCCCACCACATTGACATACGCTTTGACGAAATCACCGATGCGTCCGCTGTCACGCAATGCCATGGCCACACGGACATCGATCAACTCAGGCCAGAAGTCCACCGCGAGTCGTCGAGCACGCCGATAGCTCTGCAATGCACGATCGAGTTCACCGTCCACGCGGCGCAACTCTGCCTCGCTGAGATCAACGAAAGGGCCACTGCGATCGAAAACAAGTTGATCGACCGACGTGAGCCATGGCGCATGCTCCTGCCCCGTCGCTCTACGATAGATCAATCGCCCATCGCGCAGCCCACGGATCGTAACGCCCGGGTAGTTGTTCCCGCGCTCGACAACCTGATCGGCCTGCAGCGTCGATGCCTGAAACAGCGCGACCGCCGCCATTCCGAGCATCATCGATCGTCGTCTAGTTAACATCGGTCTCTGAGACAAACTTGAACTCACCATCGTGTTCGCGCGCAATTCGCTCGAGCAGTTCCGCACCACTACGATCAAAAAAAGCTATCGTAAAAATACGAACCTTGCGAGACGGGTTCCACTTATCCAATTTATCGAGCAAGGCTGGGTCAAACGCGCCATCGGTCAGAAAGTAAATCAAATCCGGCTCAAGCGACATCGCCCGACGTAAGGCCTGAGCTGGCTTGGTGCTGCCCGCAGGAAATACCGTGTCGAGAAACTCGCCGAGCGCCTTCTTCTGCGCCCGAATCGCGCTGACAAGACGACGTGGCGGATTCTCCAACGGAACACCTGCATTGAAGAAGATCACATGAAACTTCTGGCTTCGTCGGAGGGCGTCGATCGATCGAACAAGCTCACGCCGGACATGATCAAACGTATCCAGCATCGAACCACTGCGATCGACCACGTAGACGATACGCCGCGCACCACGAACCGATCCGCCCAGACCAAAAAACTGAGGACCGCCGCCACCGCCACCAGCCTGGAGACCGTAGGATGAGAAATCACCACCACCCGAACCAATCCCCATAATCGTCAGGTCCGGTCGTTTGCTCAGACTGAGATCGTCCAGGCTGCTCGTACGACTTGGCTTGATCACCTCCGCAACCGGATCGGTCGTGGGCTCGCCGCTGGACAACTCAAGCGAGGGAACCGTCGCAACCTGAACCGGGTCCACCGGTCCGACCAATTCCACGCGCGACGGAGGAGGCGGAACAACCGTTCGTGATGTGAACGGAAAGACCATCAGCACCATCAACGCCAGACCCAGAAGGTGGAAGCCAAAGGAAGCCAGCCAGACCAGAATCACGGCGCGACCGCTGAGCGTCATGGGGGCCGAACCACGGTGAACCACCGCGGGCGACGCAGACGTCATATCTGGCTGTGATGGCTGGGTCATGTGACTATCCTGCAAACGATCTTCGAAGCGGATCGATGCCTGAAACCCGTCCCCGACCCCGAGGTCGCACACCCGGCCGGCGAGAACGGTACAGCAGCATGGTATCGGAATGAGTTATATTCGCATCATCGCCGCTGCCTCCGGCGTTGGCGGCGTCGTAAGCAGATCCGATCGAGGATCATCATCCGCCCGTTGTGGAAAAATTCCGCTGTCGAAGATCGCATTCACGTCGTACGAAAATCACGGCGGGAACCTGAGGCAGGCAACATCGGCATGCTGAACACCCGCCCAAAGTCTAGGCAGCGGGAATAAGCGCGTCAAAGAATATACCCTGAACAACCATTCTGGCGCTCAGTAAACGCGGGTCAGCTCGCTTCCGGGGTAATAGTAGCGCAGGATCGCTCCAGCATCCTGCCCCTGCCGGGCCTGCCCCTCCATGCCCCACTGGCAGAGGCCTAATCCGTGCCCAAATCCCCGCCCATCGGAGAATATCAGGGACTCCTCATCCTGCCGCAGCGTGAACAGCGTACTGCGCATGTCCATGGAGCCCACGGCCAGTCGGAACTGCTCAGCCGGCCAGATCTCCTCCTTATCACCGCGAGAAACCCGGATGGTCTCCACACGCCCCAACGCCGACGCGTTCAAAATCTCGATCCCGGTCAAAGGCTGATCGCCATGCCCACCGCGTCGACGCAGCAGGCGCGCATCCAATTCAGAAAATGGCAACTCGAGAGGCCCCCAGCGGTAAGCCGAAGACGGCGCGATCCGGCAAAAATCACAAGCCACACCACCGCGCAGGGGTGGAATCGCCGCTTGCCCTCCATGGCTCGAAGCTCCGCGCGAAACGCCGCCACAAACAGAACTGTAGAACGTCGTGAAGACGTCGCGATGACCGCCGGCATCCGTCCAGGTGCAAACCAGGCCACGCGTTTGCCGTGCCGCAGCACCTCCTGCACCGAGATCCTTATCTTTCGTCAGCCCGCCATAGACCTGCGAACCCTGCGTGGCACGAACATCGAAACGCCCACGGTTCATCCGGCGCATCTCACATATCGCGAACGTTCTCGCGACAATGGCACCGGCCCGAAAAGAGACCTCATGGAATGAGGGCAGCAACTCATGAGCGACGACAATGCCAACATAGCGCTCAAGATCAACATGGTTGATGACCTCAAGCTTCCCACCGTCTGATACGCCAATGAAAAGGTCACCCGGATACGTCCGCGACGCCCCCCAATCGCCACCCGCCCGAGCCGACGCAATCGTCATGGTCGGCAAATCTGATGCATCGCCCCCGCGCTCCACCGATAACACGAGCGGTAGCGACGCGGCAATCGGTTCGCCGCCACTCATCCGGATCATGACAGAAACAGGAGAGCCAATGCCCCCGGACTGATCGAGAGCCCCATGACCGGGAGCGAGGGAGATCGTGACGTCGGTAGATTCCGTCAAGGAAGGAAGAGTCGACGCGGAATCGTCGTCTGCCCCGGAACGAGCCTTGATGACCGATTCCGATCGGACTTGAACGCGGGACACCCCCGTCGCCAATAGAACTCGGATAGGCCGCAACGGCGTCGGGGCAGCGTGCGGAGAATCAGATGAGGGCCGGGATGAGGATGAACAGCCGGCCACGGCCACCGCCCATATCGAGCCCCCACCCAACAACACCACCGAGCAGAAGCGGGACCAGGCCGTTCGACCCTGTCGCATTTTCATCCGTGAAACGTGCATGCCAATCATCCGTCATGACAAGCTGGAATGGCGGGGCAGATGCACCCGAAACGGGGCTGGAATCAGCCGGAAAACAGCCAGGGACGTTCGAAAAAGCGATGACACAAAAAATCGCGCATGCCCCGGCTCGTTCGCCACCAAGGCCATGCGCGGCAATTCTATTCGACCGCAGAAACCGCCCGACAGGCAACCTAGACTTTGCGGAAGCTCACGCCGTATGAGGCCATGGCACGCTTGATTTCATTGAGCGACGTCTCGCCGAAGTTGCGGGTGGCTGTCAATTCCGCCTCGGTGCGCTGCGTCAATTCGCCCAGCGTACTGATGCCAAGACGCTGAAGACACTTGCGCGAGCGGACGGAAAGTTCCAGTGTAGAGACGAGCACGCTGCCCGCGGCACCAATTTCCGGACTGGGAGCCGGCGCATCCATCGGACCGCGAGCCGGAACCTGCAGCCCCTGCCCCAAACGCAGCCCCTTCTGGCTCAGCATCGCCTTAATCTCATTGAGCGACGTCTCGCCGAAATTCTTGTACGAGAGCAGTTCGGCCTCTGTCGTACGCAGCAGGTCACCCAGTGACTCGATATTCATCTGCTTCAGGCAGTTCCGACTTCGTACGCTGAGTTCGAAATCGGTAATCGGCGTGTCCAACACCGCGTCGCGCTTCTCGCGCTCACGCGCCTGCCGCTCGTCATACACCATGTTGTACGAACACTCGACAGACTTGAGGAACTCCTGCGCGCGATGGTGATGCGGGAACTCATTCAGAATGTGGCGCAGGCAACGCTCGGCATCCGCCAGGCGGTTCTCATCTTCGTAGAGAATGGCAAGGTTGACCAGAGCGTTCACGTGTGTGCTGTCCATCTCAGCACATTGCTCGAGCAACTCGATCGCACGTCCGTCGTCACCGAGTGTCGTCGCGACAATTCCGGCACGAAACAACGCTTCGCAATCCGGCGTCTCAAGGTCGATCGCCTTTTCGTACGCCTCAAACGCGCCGGCGAGATCACGACGCATCTCTTTCATCATGCCATGAACAAAATGGAACTGGGAAACGTTCTCCGGAGATTCCTGAACGCCGGCCAGGGCACTCTCCGCAGATTCCAACTGACCCGAACGAATCTGATCCGCAATCGAATCCAACGTTGCCGTCATATTTTTCCTCGCAACCCGATGTGTTCAATCAATATCGAAAGTGCCTGCCACCCATACATCTCACAACGGCAGGCCAGTGCACAATCCCTTGCAGTGTGAACCCTTCAGTGTAGGTGGAAGATGGAAAATCTGCAAGATGCGGCCGGAAGGCAGGGTCAACCCACTTGACCGGACGATTCGTCAGCCAGCTGACGCAGGAATCGGAATTCATAGATCCCCGTCTGGTGCCCGTCGGACCAGAACAGCTGCAAGGCATAGTGACCGACAAGCTGGGCATTGGTCACATGAATCGTCGACGGGTCACTCTTGAGAATGGAAAATGGGTTGGATGGTGCTTTGTCCCGCTCCGTCCGACACGTGGCACAAGGGCAATGACGCCGCAGAAGCGGCAAGGCAAACCGGCTGGACACACCATCCCGCCAGTCGATCACCAACGACTGCTCCGCCAGCTTTAGCTTGAGATCCTTCGGCGTCGCCGCATCGTCACCCGTCTGCGGCGCCCGGGAATCCGCCGATCCCGATGACATCAGATTATGCCCCTTTGTCGGATGAACGCTGCACGACCGACTCCATCGGCGACGCGAGCTCGTCGCCCGGCAATGACTCGAAGGCGATCGGCTCCATCCCCACCCGATCAACCACCATCGGCTCCGAAGCTGTGGCCGGAAGCCCTGTCAACTTGTGCCCGCGGCCCTCTTCTTCTACTCCGGCGAGCGCGTCAGATGCAATTTCACCGGCAACGGGCTCCTCAGCCACCGTCACACCACGAAGATATTCATCAAAGAACCGACAGACGCGACGACCATATTCCTGCGGTGAAACCACGATGCTCCGATTGTGAGCCGCGCCGGCTACGATCCACAGGTACTTCGGACCCTTTGCAATATTATAGAGGGCCTGCGACTGCGCGATGGGAATATAGCTGTCGCGTTCACCGTGAATGAAGAAAATCGGCTTACGATGGAGTTTGACGATCGCTTTTCGCACAGACGGGAACTGGCAGCCAAACTTCCGACGACACTCCCGAAACAAGAGCCATCGCAGGAACCGCCAGAACATTGGCGGGTGATTCTCCGCCACAATACGAATTTTCGCGAAGATGGTCGCAAAGCGACGCATCAGGAACTCCATTGTCGAATCACTGCTGAAGACGCCATCGGTCACGATCGCCTTCACGCTGTCGATATTGGTCGACGCCAGAATCGCCGCCCCGGCACCACGGGAAATGCCAAACAAACCGAGATCACGCGACCGACCACGCTGCTCAAGCCAGGAGCCAATAATGGCAATAGCACCCAACATGTCAGCACGTTCACGATCCGAAGGCCACTGGCGGGGACGATAACCCTGCTCCGGCGGCGATGCACCGTGACCGCGAAAATCAAAAGCAAACACATCATAACCGTGCTGAAGCAGCGGCTTGGCATACCGCACACAACTGGAGCGATCATTTCCAAACTCATGAGCGAAAACGATCATCCCCTTCGGGTGACCGCCATGATCGCCATGCATGACAATGCCAGCCAGCTGATGACCGTCCACAGCACGAAAATTCAGCTCCTCGCCTTCGAGAGCAAAGTACTCACTGTGACCATTCTCACCCACGGCTCGATCGTCCATGAT
This sequence comes from Phycisphaerae bacterium, assembly GCA_049605375.1. Classification (GTDB taxonomy): domain Bacteria; phylum Planctomycetota; class Phycisphaerae; order UBA1845; family UBA1845; genus JADFOB01. Next base: position 11,060 of record JBMYUM010000062.1, read on the forward strand.
GTGAATCATGATCTTGACATATTTGCGGAGCACGAATGCGGGGTAAATCAGAAGCAGGATCAGGGCAAACAGCCCGCCGAGTACAAACACAGGCCAACCGAACCCGGAAACCTGGCCCGACGCAGCCGTTGTCTGTGCCAACATCAAGATCTGCATAAGCTTATCTCAAGTTTTCTTGGGGGCGTGGCGCCGCCTGTGCGTCGTCCCGACAAACCGACTCAACACCAAACGTCACGCGTAGACCGAAACCGGCAACTTGCACGAACATCGCCGCGAATCAGACCGCCAAAGCAAAGTGGTACGCGAGTTTTGACCGCCTTACTCGCTTGCACCATCGACGGATTCAGAACACGGCCATCAAGACCGAACGAATTGCCGGCAGCCCTTCCGCACCATCAATAAGGCGCCGCCAACAATCGAGCCAGCCCGATCCCGTGATCATCATCCATCAATATCGGTCCTGCAAGACCGAAAACTCCGGTTTCTCACCGCAGAGCACCCGGACAACATCGTGAACCACATCCGACATGCGATCCTGCGCCGCTCGCGTGTTGGAACCCATATGGGCCGTCACATGGGCTGAAGGCATCGAAAGCAAGGGGTGATCAGCCGGCAGAGGCTCCGGGTACGTCACATCGAGACCCGCACCCGCCAACCGGCCCGATGACAGGCTCTCAACGAGGGCCGACGTATCAACAACCGCACCACGTGACGTATTAATAAGAATGGAACCAGGCCGCATCATCGCGAGCGTCGAGCTGTTGATCATGCCCTTCGTCAGATGTGTCAGGGGAACGTGCAGGCTGACAATGTCAGACAGCTTCAACACCTCGTCAAACGAGGCAGATTGGGCCTGATAGGAAGGGGCCTCCACCGGAAGCACGTCGTGATACTGCACCTGCATACCAAAGCCGTCAGCGCAACGCTGCCCAACGGCACGACCAATCCGCCCCAGCCCGACAATCCCCAAGGTCATGGAGCCGATCTCCCGCCCGATCAGTGTGCGCCGGGCAGTCGAGAACTCACCGGCCTGAACGAGCTTCGCGGCGTTCGACAATCCACGGAGTGTGGAGAGCATCAACCCCACCGCAAGATCCGCGACCGCATCTGTCGCCGCCCCAGGCGTGTAGACCACGTCAATCCCGCGAGCCCGGCAGGCATTAAGATCGATATTATCCACGCCGACACCGCCCCGGCCGATGACACGCAGCTTCGGCGCTCGCGCAATCGTCTCTTCGGTCACTTCGGTTTGGGTACGAATCAAGAGTGCGTCGGCCTCGGCCATGGCAACATCAAATGCTTCGCCATCGGGAGGTACCTGTGTGATCTCACCGACCGAGCGGAGTACCTCCAGCGAAGCCTCGGTGTACTTGTTGGATGCAACAACGATTCGGTATGACGGCACGGGAAAAGCCTCCCATCGGCTACGACCCACTCGGATGAGTCCTTGTGGTCACATGGCAACTGGCGCCTGCCTTTCTTAGGCAGAGTTGATTCGACCGCTGACATGAATCCTGGGATGGGCGGAGCACATGCGACAGCGAGCGGATGAAGAAACGACCTGATGCGCCGAACGTGCCCCTACGCCCCCGCGCTTTTCGCCGCACGTACCTGGCGCTTTCGATCTGTTTCGCTCAGCAGGCGCTTGCGTAGACGAATCGCCTCGGGCGTGACCTCGACCAACTCATCGTCAGCAATGAACTCCAACGCGTATTCCAGCGTGATTTCGCGCGGCGGCTTGAGCATGACGTTCTTATCCGAGCCGGCCGCACGGACGTTGGTCAGCTTCTTGGTCCGACAGACGTTCACACCCAGGTCATCATCTTTGCAATGCTCACCAACGACCTGCCCCGCATAGACATAGTCATTCGGAGATACGAACATCGTGCCGCGATCCGCCAGTCCGTCCAATGCGTAACCGGTGACCATCCCCGGCTCGCTCGCGATCATCACACCATTCAGTCGTCCCGGAATGGAACCGCGAAAGAACTCATACTCATAAAACGTGTGGTGAATGATGGCGGTACCGTTGGTGGCGGTCAGCAATCGATTTCGAATACCAATCAGGCCGCGAGCGGGAACCGTGAACTCAAGGTGAGTCATCTCCCCTTCGTTTTCCATCTTGGTGCAGATACCGCGACGACCACCGAGCATCTCCATCGCCGGGCCGACATGTTCCGAGGGAACGTCGACAACACAAAGCTCAATCGGCTCCGTCTTCTTACCATCCAACTCGCGATAGATGACTTTCGGCTTACCGACGGCCAGCTCAAAACCCTCGCGCCGCATGCTTTCGATCAACACCGACAAATGCAGCTCGCCACGCCCAGACACAACAAATTTGTCTGGACTGTCACCCTGCTCAACTCGGAGTGCCACGTTGTGAATAA
>JBMYUM010000063.1:0-13347 GCA_049605375.1 Phycisphaerae bacterium
GTGTCTGGTCGTGCAACTGACCGACGTGGTGTAACGCGGCGTGCGCGTCACCCGTTAAAGCCCACGCACCCCATTGGATAAGCCAGAGAGGCCCCATTTGGGACAGCTTATCTGCGATGTGAAGACTGTGCAGCGAGTAGGTTGCTTCCGAAACCACTGCTCGAACAACAGGGACATCATCGGCGGCTGCTGCGACGATTCCCAGCTGCCCCCCCATACTCTGGCCCCAAACGAACAACTTGTCACGGTCGACATCTGAACGATCACCCACATACCGCAAGGCGGCGACTCCATCTTCGACGACTTTGGCATGACTCGGTTGACCTTCTGATTGGCCGTAACCGCGGTAATCAAAAGCAAAGACATTCAGCCCTTCTGATGCCAGCCAACCGACATGCCGGATCGTGTAGGTCGAGTTACGATCGCTTCCGTGAAAATGAACCACTGTTCCCCATGGCTGCTCACCACCAGAAAGAAAATATCCCTGCAGCTTGGTGCCATCCAGACTGTCAAATGTCACCGCCTCAGCTGCTACCTGGAGTTTCTCGAGCTCGCCATAGTCTCGCTTTGATGGCCGGAAGAAGGCGTTCTCAAAGAACCCCGTCCCGTAGAAGATCAAGCAAATGCCGAACGTAATGCCCACCGTCTGAGCCGCGGCAAACAAACTCGTTTTGACGAAGAAGCCGACAGCAGGCCATGCCTTCTTCTTGCCGAAAAATCGGAAGCAAATGCCGATGATCAGGACCACTAGGCAAGGAACCGCCAGGGTTCCGAGAAACGAAAGCAGAATACGAATCGGAGCTGACAACGATATTCCCTCCAACAGTCACCATCGCCAGATAGATACGGACCAGAACTTCCAACGCATTCGGCCAGAACTTCCAACGCATTCGGTACGAGCCGCCTCCATATTTGGCAAAAACGCCCGCGAACTCGCCCGTGGGCGGGGTTCGGCCAACCTATCACCGCGACCCGCAGTCGACCAGCACTCGAGCAATCGTGTCATTTTGCGAAGATTGCGCAAAGTGTGTGGCTCGTCCCCGGCCCACCTAAACTTGCCATGTTCTTGTGAATTAGGATAATCTCCCATTGTCGGGTAGCGGCAAATCCAACCCCATTCGGGAGCGTCAAGCCGCTGAATTCGCCACGCACGTGGTAAAGCTCGGATGAGAAGGAACGAACTTCGACCTGGGAGGGATGAAGCAAATGACCAAACACACCCAAGGTTTGCGCTGCTTTGCAGCGGTCGCATTGAGCCTGGTTGGAATCTCGTCACCAGCGACGGCGCAAACACTGTTTTGGACCGATGTTGGCACGCGTCTCATCCAACAGGGGAATCTGCAGGGAGAGAATCTGGAAGTCCTGGTGGTCAATCAAGTCGGCCCCCGCGGTTTCGACCTCGATATCGCCAACAATCGCGTCTATTACGCAGATGACAGCTCCCTCGGTTCGGCCCAGGACGCTATTCGCTCCGCCAATCTGGACGGCACGGACGTTGTTGAACTTATTGATGCCACAACACCGTATGCACTGACGCTCGACCTCACTAATGGTCACATCTACTACTCCGATGTCGATGGAATCACCCGTACAACTCTCGACGGCTCGGACCCGGAAACCTTGATCGCAACCGGCGTCGTCTCCCGAGATATTCAGATCGATCTCGATGCCGGGAAAATCTACTGGTGCCAAAGCAATCTGATTCGTCGTGCTAACCTCGATGGTTCAGACGCTGAATCGCTTTACGAAGGCCCGTTTGTCACCATCAGCAATATAGAAATCGATGTCGATAACCAAACCATGTTCTGGACGGAATCAGCCTTCGGTTTTGGGGACATTTACCGTTCCGGCATCGAAGTTCCAAAAGGTGATACACCTGGAAACCGCTCGGACGTCGAGTTCGTCGACGTGGGGACCGTGCTTCGAGACCCTCGCGGACTCGCCCTGAGCCCAAACGGGAGCGAGATCTACTGGTCGGATCGCGTTGATGACGTCATTCGACGGGCGCCGGCCGACGGTGGCTCGTTTGAAGACTTGGTCACGGCCGGCCTGGGTGACCCTGTGTACATTCGACTTGATGTCGACAATCAGAAGATGTACTGGAGCGATTTCGGAATCGACGCTATCAGTCGTAGCGGTATCAATGGGCAGGGCATCCAAACCGTTGTCGACGATCTGAATTTTCCCGTTGGAATCGCCGTAGATTTCTGTGATCGAAAAATCTACTGGGCGGACAGTGGTACCAATGCCATTCGTCGATCTAACCTCGACGGCTCCGAAGAAGAATCCATCGTTGAGCAAAACGCCGACGATATCCAAAGCCTCGCACTGGATACCAATACCGGCATGCTTTACTGGTCGGATAACGCTTCCAACTTGATTCTCCGTGCGCCAAAAGAAGTTCCGCAAGGAGAAACACCTTCGAACCGGACGGATATCGAAGAACTTGTAGCGGACTTTGGATCGCTCGCCGGCATCGCCATCGACAAAGACAATGGCTACCTCTTCTGGGCCGACCGAAGCAGTAACCGCGTTCTCCGCGCCGGGCTCGATCTACCGAAGAACCAGACACCGCAGACGCGGGACGATATCCTGGAAATCGCCGCCGATCTTGATGAACCCTATGGGGTTACGCTCGATGTTGCCCGTGAACGGGTCTACTGGGTCGACGACGGAACCAACACACTGCAGTCCGCTTCATACGAGAGTGGTGACGTTCAAGACGTGATCACATCGGGCTTAGTCCAGCCACGTGGTGTCGCTTTCGACCGGGTAACGGATTCGCTGTTCTGGACCGATCTGACGCTTGGTACGGTCAACCGATCCGATCTTGATGGTGGAAATCCGTCTGTGCTGTACGGCGAATCACTCGATGAAGTCTGGGGTATCATCGTGGCGCTTCCCGAAATCAGTCGATCCGACCATCAGCTGTTCATCAATTGCTTTGCGGGCCCAGTAGTACCGGCAGTCGACGTTTGTTCATGCTACGATCTGAACGCCGACAGTTTTGTTGATCTGATGGATTATGCCGTCGAACAAAACGTGATTACCGTACCCTGACGTTTCATACCGAGCCAATTCGGATATGGGCTGATCCCGCCCTGTCGGGTAAACTTGAGTTCATGATGAGAAGAACGACCTGCGCGCGAACTGGTGCATACTTCGGCGCCCAGCCAGCGACCGGGTTGGTACTTCCGGATGGAATCGTGACCTGATCAATACCGATGGGAATCAAGACAACTTGGGACCGCACAATTCCGTAGATCATAGCAAGCCTGACCAACGGTTTCGTACGGCCGAAAGACTGAGACTCCGTGATCACTATCGGCAGGTGTACGACCGGAAGTGCTCCTGCAGCGATCGCGCCTTCACGGTTTATGCTGCCCCGAATGGATTAAAGTGGTCTCGGCTTGGTCGAAGCGTCAGCAGACGTGTTGGAAACGCCGTCGTTCGAAACTACGTACGACGACGCATCCGCGAAGCATTTCGCACCCAGAAGGACCGGCTTCCCGTCGGATACGATTTTATTGTGATCCCAAGGCCACAGGCCGCGCAACGTGATTGGGATGTGGCACGTTCTCTCAAGCGACTCATGCGCGATGCCGCCAAAAAAGCCGATCGCAAACAATCCCCATCCTGAGAGAAGACCTGAGAGACGAACAGTCGTGAGACGAAGGCCCGCACTGACCAACTACATCTTGATCATCTTCTGAACCGCCTTGGCAACGTAATACCGGTTGTCACGCAACTCGATATCAATGCCGGCCTCTTCCAGATAATTCAAGTAACGGAAGAGTGTCCGGCGGGATGTCTTCAACTTCTTTCCCAGATCGGCGACCGTCGCACCACCCTGCATCAACTGCAACATTTTCAGCTGTCGGCCGTAGATCGAATCCTCACCATCCAGCTCCTTGCACAATTTCTGCGCCGCCTTCTTCAACTGAGGATTGGTGTCGAACTTCTTACCCTTGATGGCCGATTTCAAGGCTGCATGAATCGCAAGGGTTTCCGTAAAATCAGAGCTTGAACTTACCTGGCTGGCCATGGATGATTCCCCGTATCAACATGACGTTCGAAGCAACACACAAACGCCCGTACACATGACGAGATGATAACATGAATCAGCAGCCGCAGACTGACACCCCGACAACAGGAACGATCATTCTGACAACAGAACCTGATGCCGTGTGCACTTGCGGCCTTCCGCATGCCGACTCATTCCAACAATCGAGAATAGCATGTGAGTTTTGAAATGACAAGGCGTGACACTCACCGAATTGAACGATTCGAAACAACGTGGGTGCCACGCACGCGTCGCTATCAAATTTTCAATGTCAGCGGCTGACAAGTTTGAACAAAACTCTTTTGATGAAGATTACCGTTACGGATAACAATGCCATGCACTACATGCAGTGGATGAAAGTCGATGCGCCCGCAGCAATTGAACTGCGACCGAGCGGCATCGCACAAATGAACACGGACCAACTTTCGTTTACCACCGATGACATAGAGATAAAGAGCACCGGGTTCTACGGTGATAACGAACTTGTTCAGTTGGTTGCCGATCATCAGAACGTGAAGAATGCGCAGATTCTACTCGTTCCCGGTGCCAGTTCCGGTATTTTCATCGCCATGGCGGCCGCCTGTACCAACGCCGGCCGATCCATCCTCATCGAAGAGCATGCATATGAACCTATCATCCGGGCGGCCGAAACGCTCGGGCTGAAAATCACGCGACTTCCGCGAAAACAGGAAGGTGATTTTGAGATACGAATGGAGACGCTCGAAGAAAGACTGCGTGAAGGCGTCGATGCGTTGTTTATCACCAATCACCATAACCCCAGTGGCTTCTTACTGAATCCGGACCGCATGCAGGAGATCCAAACCCGTTGTGCGGAACACAAAACCCAGTTGATCGTTGATGAGGTCTACCTCCGCGGTGCTGCAATCACCAAACAAGGTCAAGCCTGGTCCGCTGCCGAGTGTGGCCCCAATGTGATAACGATCAATTCGCTCACCAAACTCCATGGATTCAGTGGGCTGCGTTGCGGGTGGCTTACAGGCCATCCCATACTGATCGATGCGGCACGCCGCATCATGGATGTGCTCAGTGTCAACAACGCCGGGCCGGCCATGTCACTTGCGAAGGTTGTCTTGAAACATGCAGAGACCTGGGAAGAACAGTATGCCGAACGCCAACGACAATCACGCCAAGTACTCGATACCTGGCTCCAGCAGGAAGAACGAGTCACGACATATCCCGATCATGGACATCTCTACGCTTGCCTGAAGTTTCTGCCGACCGTGACAACCGACGGCAGGTCTACCCCTTTCAACGCCGATGAATTCACGCGGCAACTCCGGGAAGACTTCGATACCGCCGTCGTTCCCGGATCATTCTTTGATCTGCCGGATCATGTACGCATTGGTCTTGGTGCGAACCAGCAGATGCTCGAACAGGGTTTGACCAATATCTCAAATTGCCTCGACCAATTCCCATGAATGCGAACCGCCAGGGAACGCCCGAAGATTATCTGTGAACGACAAGTACTCATTCCAAGGACGAACCATGCAATACAACATCAGCGAGGCCGTGAACATACTGACGCGAACACCGCGCGTGGTCAGAACCATGCTTGCCGACCTTCCCGAGCCGTGGGTCATGAACAACTATGGCCAGGATACATGGAGCCCATTCGACATCGTCGGTCACCTGATCCATGGCGAACGCACCGACTGGATTCCACGTGCGAGAATCATCCTCGACAAAGGCGAAGAACAACCTTTCGAGCCCTTCGATCGCTTTGCCCAATACGAAGATAGTAAAGGCAAGTCGATGGCCGACCTGCTCAGCCTGTTCGAAGAACTTCGGGAGCAAACGCTCCATGATCTGAAGTTGCTGAAACTCGATGATGCCATGCTGGCACGAACCGGCACCCATCCCGCCCTTGGCACCGTCAAGATGAGCGAGCTCCTCGCCGCATGGGTCGCGCATGATCTCAACCACATCGCGCAGATATCCAAAGCCCTTGCGTTTCAATACGCGGAAGAGGTTGGTCCCTGGCGACAGTACCTGTCCATTCTGAGGCCACCCAACCCTGCGTGAATCGAGCCAGTCATGTTTCTTATGGGCTTAAAGTGAAGCTGAATGAATTGTGGGGCCATGATTTCGTATCTTTTCGGCCCACCATTCAGTAGACTATGGGAAGGGTCGATCACCAGGGGAATGTCCGTCGCAAAACGACAACGCTCGCACCTCCACATCTGCACCAAAGAAGGTGTTCTGCAGGGGTGCTCTGTGCCGTCAGGTTCGAAAGTCTGAAGACAGATCTATGCGCATGCAAAAACTTCATGGAAGATGCTCAGCCGTAATGAGCGGCTTGGTGGCACTGTTGACCGTCCTCGTTCCTTCTGCCGCAGAACTGCATGCGGGCTCGCAAGTGGTCCTTTCCGCCGCAAAAGACAACACCCTCTACGAAACTGACCAGGGGCAATTCACCAACGGTGCCGGTGATCACATTTTCTCCGGCAAAAACCTGGCGAATGAAGCACGGCGTGCGGTGATTGCATTCGACCTCTCCCCGATTCCGACCGGTTCCATCATCACCGGCGTTTCGCTTGAGCTCTATATGTCTCGGACCCAGGCTGGTACCGAAACCGTAGAGATCCATTCACTGCTGACCGACTGGGGTGAAGAAGGTTCTGATGCCGACGGAAACGAAGGCGTGGGAGATACGCCCGAACCCGGTGATGCAACCTGGCTACATACCTTTTTCGATGATCAGTTCTGGGCTCAACTCGGCGGCGACTTTGTGAACACCGCAAGTGCCGGCACACAAGTCGGTGGGATCGGTTACTACACCTGGTCATCGAACGGCATGATCAATGATGTTCAAGGTTGGGTGAACAACCCCTCATCTAACTTCGGATGGATCGTCATTGGGAACGAAGCCGGTGTGGGCACTGCCAAACGCTTTGATAGCCGTACCCATCCATTCTCAAATCGCCGACCTCAACTGACCATCAACTTTACCGTGGTCGATTCGAACGGCGCTTGCTGTTTTGACGACGGCATCTGCGAAATCCTGATGGATACGGATTGTGTCGCTCAGGGCGGCGATTATCAGGGTGATGGTCAGTTGTGTACACCGAATCCGTGCCCACAACCGACCGGTTCCTGCTGCCGTCCGGATCTTACCTGTACCATCGAAAACCAACCCGACTGCCTTGCTGTCAACGGTATTTACAACGGCAATGATACCGATTGTGATTCCGGCCTTTGCGAAGCGATCACGGGCGCGTGCTGCTTTGGCGACGCCTCATGCGCACTCTTGTCCGTATCCAATTGCGATTCCCAGGGCGGAACCTACCAGGGCTATGGCGAAATCTGTACGGCCGGTCTCTGTCCGCTGACACTGACACCCTATCTCGATCCGCTGCCATTACCCGCAACAGCGACGCCCGTCGTCGGACAGGTGGGAGGCGTGGCAACCTATGACATCGCCATGCGTCAGTTCACACAGCAACTGCACAGCGAATTGCCTCCGACGACGGTCTGGGGATACGGCGAAGGCCCCACCGGCGGCACATACCCCGGGCCGACCATCGAAGCTACCGCTGATCAACAAGTGTCCGTCATCTGGCGAAACGACATCCGCGATGCACAAGGCGCACTGCGTACCGATCACTACCTCGATGTCGATCTCTGCCCCCACGGTGCAGAAGACTCAGCCAAGTCGGTGGTTCACCTGCACGGTGGTCACACATTTGAGGAATATGATGGTTATCCCGAAGATACCTATGAACCGGGATTCGCGGAGACCTATGAGTATCCCAATAAGCAACTGCCTGCCACACTCTGGTATCATGATCATGCCCTTGGGCAAACCCGCCTCAATGTCTATATGGGGCTTGCCGGTTTCTACCTCATACGAGACGCATTTGAGAACAGTTTGAATCTGCCTTCTGGTGAATTCGAAGTGCCGCTGCTCTTGCAGGACCGAACGTTTAACCCCGACGGCACCTTCTTCTACCCGTCTACGTGGCAGGACCATTTCTTCGGTGACTTCAATCTCGTCAATGGCAAGGTTTGGCCCTTCTTCGAAGTGAAACAAGGCAAATACCGATTCCGTATTCTCAATGGTGCCAACAGCCGTACCTATACGCTGACACTTTCAAACGGTGCCCCCTTCACTCTCATCGGTACCGACGGCGGCTTGTTGCCCGAGCCGGTCGTCATGTCTGAAATCACACTGACCTCCGCAGAACGAATGGACGTTATTGTTGATTTCGCAGGCATTCCAGCCGGTACGGAGATTCTTCTGACGAACAGCGCACCGGCCCCGTATCCCGGAACACCAGGCGTCGGCGTCGTTTCGGAAGTCATGAAGTTCATTGTCACCAGCGATGTCGGTGACACGAATCCGATTCCAACTAACCTCCGCCCGATCGAAAAACTGGATGAGGCCGATGCCGTCATAGAGAGAGATTTCGAACTCGCACCAAAGAGCGATCCCTGCAACGGCAACGCCTGGCTGATCAACGAACTCATGTGGGAAACCGTGACAGAGTTCCCGGTCCTTGGTACCACCGAGGTCTGGCGTTTCATCAACCCGTCGGGAATCTCCCATCCGATGCACCTCCATCTGGTCAGCTTCCAGATACTCGATATCCAGGAATTTGTGATGATGGATGGTGAGGTGACACCGATCGGCAGCCCGCAACCGCCACCGCCGCATCTCGCCGGCTGGAAAGACACCGTTGAAGTGGAACCCGATCAGATTGTGCGCGTCATTGCCAGATTTGAAGATTACCTGGGCCTCTTCGCGTACCACTGCCATATTCTTGAACACGAAGATCATGAGATGATGCGGCAGTTCCGCACCGTGGAATGCAACTCAAATCTTGATTGCAGTGACGGCCAGTTCTGCAACGGCAATGAACAATGCAACCCGATCACGTTTACCTGTGAGCCGGGGCCGCCGATCGATTGCAGCGATCTCTTCGCCTGCACTGATGATTTCTGTGATCCGACCGCCGACGATGGTGCCGGCGCTTGCGTCAACGTGGAAAACGACTCTCTTTGTGACAACGGTGACTACTGTGACGGACAGGAGAGTTGTTCATTCCTGACGGGTTGCGTAAACGGTGTTCCTCCCTGTGCGCCGGAACTCACCTGCGATGAGGGCATCGATGCATGCACCGGCTGCGACAACGATGAAATCTGTGCCGATAGCAACCTCTGTACGAATGAAACGTGCGACAGCGGTCAGTGCATCTCCCAGGATGCGTTCAATGTTGTCACCGAATGCTGTGATCCGGAAACCGGTATCATCATGCCGATCAGTGATGGTGATCCATGCACCGATGATGAATGCGACCCGGCAGCAGGCGTTGTCACCCATACCACTGATGATTCGCTTTGTGCGGCCGGATTCGGCTGTCGATATCTTCGCGTGACGCCGGGTGGTGATCCCGCTACGCCGGTTGCCATTCTCGTGACCGACAGCAATCAAACTTGCTTCCAGAAGTACGCACAAGCGGATGGCTCACTCGGCGATCTTCCCCTGTTCCAAACGCCGGGCTCATGGGGAACGGTCGATCTGTTTGACGAAGCACTGGTCCCTGCCAGGAGTTATGAGGTGTCACTCGAAGATGCCAATGACATCATCGTGTCACGATTGGCGACCACATGGAATCTTGGCGATGTTGACGACAACGGCACGGCCAACTTTGCCGATGTTCAGCAAATCGTCCTGATGTTCCAGCAACTGACGCCTCCGACCCCGGCCGGTGACATCAAACCCTGCCTGCCGAACGCCATCACGAACTTCGAAGACATTCTTGCCGGCGTGCAAGGGTTCCAGGGGCTGACTTACACCGAAACCGCCTGCGTTGATCCGTGCCCGTAAGCTTGCATTGACCGATGCATCGCCCAACGTACCCCCTCGTTGAATAACGGATCATCATGAGTTTCAGCATTGCTGTCCCATTCTGATAGCACGCGCGAGTTATCGGCCCTTTATCTGTCTTATTGTTCCCATTTTAACGGATCGCTCGTTGACCCGGGCGGTCGATTTTGGGACATTCGAGGCTTATCGCGTCGTCGGGAGATGCATCCGTGAGCCGCAATGCCAAGCGGTCCTCATGCGAATTGAAAACGAGTTCCAGATGTTCGGAGCAAAGTGAAATGGCCAGGCACAGTATTGCCGCCGTTATTGCGGTACTTTCGTTAACAAACCTAGTGTTCGCAGCTGGTGGCAATACTTGTGAAACCGCGAGCGATTGCGAATCGCCCAGCCAGTGTCTTGAGGCAGACTGTGTTGATGGGTTATGCGAATTTTCTTCCATTGACTGCGATGATGAAGATCCGTGCACAATTGACTTCTGCGATACCCAACTTGGTTGCCTGAATCTTGAGGACTGCGAATTCGGTTGTCAGTCTGACGACGACTGCATTTCCAAAGATGCCTGTACGATCGGATTCTGTGATAACGTACTTGGCAACGTGGCCGGTGATAAGGACGGTGGGCGAGGCGAATGCATTTTCCAGTCCATCCTTTGCATCAGCGTCGATCCCTGTTTCGATGCGTTCTGCGATCAGGATGAAGGCTGTGTTCTTGAACCCGTACCTGACTGCGCCGCGCAAGAGCCTCGCATTGATACCTCGAAGAAAGGTAGCTTGCTGGTCTTCCCGAATATCGAACTCAAATGGGATGCGAACGGGAATCTCACGCAGGACACGATTATCTCGATTACGAACGATTCCAATAACGACATCTCTGTCCACTTCCTTTTCGTGAACGGGGATGATCCGATTCCGGCCGAGACCTGCTGCGATCCGGAAATTGTCGTCGAGCGTGCTCACGACGGATGGAACAAGCAGAATTGGACTGCCGAATGGACGGGCAACGAATCGAACTTCTTCTCACTCAATACGGGTTTGCCAAAGGGGGCACCGCCCTACGCCGGACTCGACAACGGTCCCGAAGGCCCGGGTCGTCCGAATGCCGAAAACAGTGACCGCAGCCGCGTTCTTCGTGGATACGTTCTTGCATGGGCCGTTGATCCTACCGGGTACCAGGTCCGTTTCAACAACCTTTCTGGTCTCGCCACAATCGTCGATTACGAAGGCCTTAACGCTTGGGAGTATCTGCCGTATGCAGCGCAAGCACCCATCACGGACTTTGTTTCACCCGGAATCGCCGGTGGACCGGATCGCGTCGGCAACATTCCCGGCCAACTGAACCTCGACGGCTGGGACTATGACATTGCATACTCGCGACTCTTGATGGATTTCTACGCGGTGAACTCGACGGCGTTCTCCGGCCTGAACACACCGGCAACCGTCAACACCGATGTCACCCTGCTCCCGCTCATTCAGGATCTTCGTCAAAACAACGACGGACCGGTTCATGTGAAGGCCAAGTTCGACGTATGGAATCAGAACGAAGACTTCCTGTCGCATACCGATCACTGCCTGTCATGCTGGGATCAGATCATGCTGAGCGACATCAGCCTTCCGAATAACTTCATGCTGAACACCCTGCAGACGGACAAAGGCAAGTCGCGCATCGAAGGCGAAGCAAGCCCCACCGTTTGCGATCAGACGTTCTGCTGCCCGCGCGGTCACACCAGCTGCATGGAAGAGTATGAGTTTGAGTACGGTGAGCGCGCACCGCTCTGCAGCGAAGACGCGCCGCTCGTTGGGACCGTGCTGAAGGTGATTGAGTTCACGGGTGCCGATGAAGCAGCCTTGGCCGGCGTATCATTGGTCGGCCAGGGACGGGAAGCCGGCGTGATCAAGTCCGATCTACCGAGCCCGCCGGAACCGGCACAGGAAGCACCGGATCGCCGACGCGGATCGCTGGGACGCTAAACCGAACAACCAAATCGTAATCCAAATTACGATCGCGCCGCGGAACCAATGGGGGACCGCGGCGTTTTTTTATGGCCAAACTGGCTACGAATCTGCCTCTACTATCCAGATTGTCGTTGAAACACCATCTAGCATGTCGTAGAGTTGAATTAGATGCGAAAAAGATGCTCGATGAGCCAGAAAGGGGTCAACTATGCTCGATGTCTCAAGAGACATTCACTCATTGACTGACTTTAAACGGAATACGGCCAGCTTCATGGAGCAGCTTCAGAACCAGACTGCCAGCGCCTTCCTTCTAACGGTGAACGGCAAAGCGGAACTTGCCGTCATGAGTGCCAAGATGTTCCAGCACCTTCTCAATGAAGTCGACGAACTGGAGACCATCCGTGGTATCAGGCGAGGCATCAATCAAGCGGATCGTGGCGAAGGCATCTCTCCAGAAGAACTAGAGGCAAAGATCCGACAGTCCGATGCGATACCGCGTAATGATCATGCCGGAGGCACAAGCGGCGATTGAGAATGAGGTTGCCTACTTGACGCAGATTGCATCAAGAGATGTCGCAAATCACTGGGCGAAGCAGATTCTTGCTGCCATAACCAGTTTGACTTGCTACCCGACGAATCGAGCGGCAAACAACAGCGAGGCCCCGGGAATGGCACGCAAAGGCGCGATGTAACTCAATCGCCGTTCCACGCCACACACCAATCGGGCAATTGAATTCGTGATGGGATGTGGTAACTGCAACCCCTGCTCGATGATCCTGTTCAGCTCTTCCTCCTGCTTCTTGTCTGTGACCGTTTGGCGCAACGAACGGCGCTGCCACCAGATCACCGGAACAAGAGACTGAAAGAAGTAGTTGATAGCGACCGGTTCAAATCCGGCAGATTTCAACTCGCCCCGCAAGCTGCTGCGCGTATGCCGAACGCGATGACCACTGACATCGTCCATCGCCGACCACAACAACTGCAGTGACGGGACCGTTCCGATCAGCAAACCACCCGGTTTCATCGCGCGCGAACAACCCTGCAACATCGCGTCGGGGTCAGGTGCATGTTCTAGTACGTCAAAGAGACTGACGACATCAAACGCTCCCAGCGAACGCGTGATTGATTCGTCACATACGTTGCCGGCCAGCACCCGTGTTCCGGGCAGCCGATGCCTGGCCGCATCCGCCAGTTCCGGGTTGAGTTCAACGCCGGCCACGTCATAACCTGCATGATGAAGATGACGAAGCACGGTACCGCTGCCGCAGCCAACCTCCAGAACCGATGAGCCTGGCGCTACACCCTGCATCTGAAAGAAACTATCGATATACCGATTGCGAGAGGCGAACCAGAAATGACGATCCTCGGCCGCCTGCAAATGCGCGAGCGCAGATTCACTATGGAAAAGTGTTGCTGCCGGAGTACTCATGCAGATGCATCGGAAGATGAACCAGGGAGCCTTAGCTCATTCTACTCAGCCTCGA
>JBMYUM010000064.1:0-13327 GCA_049605375.1 Phycisphaerae bacterium
GGCCACCAATGAAACCCACGTCATTCGCGTTAATGACGACAGCCTTGGTACCGGACGACGTGAAATTGGAAAGATCAAGACCCGTGTTGAAACGCTCGGGCAAATGGGCACATAGTTGGGCAATCTGACGTTGAAAGGCCACCATCAGGATCATCCCCAACGATGCCGCGACGATGGCACCCATCAATCCTGCCGTGCGGGCGGCAATCAGAATGCAGATGGCTGTCAGTAACATGAACAGGCTCTGCACAACGACGCCGCGAATCCACGCCTGGAAGAAAGAACCAAAACTACGCTGCAGTCGGCCAAAGCACTGAGGCAATACAAAGCCGCCGAACAGATCGAACGGCAGGCTGATCAAAACGTAAGCAACCAGCGCGGTAAACAGGTAAGCAATATCTGCACCGATGGAGCCAGGCTCTGTCGGGTAGAAAGTAGCCGGCACATTCAGAGCGAGGAGGGCAATCGCTACAGTAACCATGGTTCCAACCGAGGTAATACCCAGCCAGAGCCGCGATCGGGCGTACGACATTGATTCCTGTTGATGACTTGTGTGTGGCATACCAGTAAGCGTACTCATTTTCTACTCTGTCCTGTTTGTCGTTTCTTGCACGTATGGCCGCGAGTCGACTACTCCGTGAAGGCGCCGATGCCCATCAGCAGTCGCTCGGCAGCATCGGTTCCGCTAAGGAACGCGCGTTCGATACCACCCGTACGGTAGGCGATCGGATCGGTTGCGCCCTTCTCAAGCATGTCGGGATGCTGAAACCAGTCACCACAAACGGCGATCATCTTTCGCTCATCGAACATGGAGGCTTCTTCACGCGGTTCGCAACAGAAGGCAAAACGCCATCGATGCACGGTTGCGTATGAAGTCGGACGCCCCGCGAACGCTGGGTCGCACGTGCAGAATGCTCTCAACAGTTCGGCCATCACGTCTTCCGAGCTTGCTTCCACATGCTCCATCGACCACGATTCCGAAGCGCGGATAACCCAGTGCCGTTGGTCCGGTATACCTTTGATGTCCGTTGCGCAATAAGCCATCGACAAAGGCCCGTTCTCAAACAGAATACTGTCGAACGCCACGCCGGGCTTTTCTTCAAACGACAACATCGTCACCCACAAAGGTGCCATGGCAATCTGGTTAGCAAAGTCGGCAATGTAAGTATGAGCCTCAAGAAGCACTGCAGCTTGCGGAGCGGGCGTTGCGACAATCACGGCATCGTACATTCCCTCAT
This sequence comes from Phycisphaerae bacterium, assembly GCA_049605375.1. Classification (GTDB taxonomy): domain Bacteria; phylum Planctomycetota; class Phycisphaerae; order UBA1845; family UBA1845; genus JADFOB01. Next base: position 1,239 of record JBMYUM010000064.1, read on the forward strand.
CGATTCCACCGACCGATTGCAGGTGCCAGCCGTCATCTTTGGGGATCAACGAGTCAATGCGACGCTCCGTTCGGATTTCGCCATCGGACGAAAGCCAACGCAGCGGCTCATTCATGCCGGGAACACCCACGTAGACCGGACGGGAAAGGCTGTCAGGCTGGACGGGCTTCAGTATTCCGTTTTGCTGCGCAAAGCGTGCAGCCTCGGCCTCCCGGATGACCCCTGCCTGACGCCACCGCTCCACCTGTCGCTCAAAGTTGAGCGTTCGAGCACAGATGTAAGATGCCCCATGGTTGAAAAGTGCATCATCCGTGCGTCGAGCGGACATTCGCCCACCGACTCCACGGCCCTTGTCAAACAACACAACCTGTTGCTCGGCAGCGCGTAACCTCGCAGCGGCAGCCGTTCCTGCCATACCGGCACCAATGATGGCAATTCGTTTGGACATCGTCGCCTATCGAATTCGTAACATAGTCTAGACCCTCACGGGGGGATGCTAGTTTCCAAATCCAAAAATGACGATGCGATGGGCATCCGAGATCCAAAAACTCCAGGTCCATGGCCAAGCGTTCATCTGCAGCTGTGCATTTTCAAGCAGACCATGCGACGAAAGCTCTGTTGTGGGCAGTCCCATGCGACCAACATGGGGCTGGGGAATTCCCCCGTCGAGTCTCGCAATGATCCGAGGTCGCCTGAGTTGATGACGCCAGCAGAGTGCCACGGTCGTGGCAGAGTAAATCGTCAATGAGACGGTCGCCGAACGGGGACACGACAGATCCCCGAGTCACAATGCCGCCCCGGAAGACGAAGTCGAATGCGTGCGAACAGCCGGTAACCCAAGTTCGCTACGCTCCGCAAGACGGGCCAGTCCGTCCATGCAAGCAACCAACCCCAGCCGACGGCTCCGTATGCGCAACGAAACACCTCGACACCGTTGATCAGCTTGCCGTCAGACTTCAGGCCGTGGATGGAACCCATCATCTCGTCGTAAGACGTTCCATACTGGCTCGCGTCAAAGTCGGGCGATGAAATATCTTCGAATACCAGCTTGCCGCGACCCTTATCCAACTTACGCAGGAACTCCGCCTCATGCTTGCAAAGCGGACAGGCGTAATCGATAAAAATCTTGAATTCCCAGCCTTGGTTCGCTGTCTTCGTTGTCATCGGATCACCTTTCCCAATGGGGCGTTTTCGACCGTACGTCTCCGAATCACAAACATCATGACTATCGCAAACGATAGACCGGAATGCCGGCGACTCGAACCACCACCTGGCAGTTCATGTTTTCTGCAAGGAGCTGCACACGAGCCAGAAGATCCTTCCAGTGGCGGCGCTTCAACCAGAGCTTGATCGCGCCGACCGGGGATACGTCGACCGTGAACATGCCGTCCTTACCGAAGATACGGACGCGGCTGCCGTACATGACGATTGTAATGTCGCTGGCGACGGCCTTCATCACTGTGTCGCACGTGTCCGAATTCGGACGCTTCCGTTCAGCTTCCACGGTGCCTGGGTTGCACTGTTTGTGGCGCTGCTGGGGACCATCACTTCCATATTGTCGAATTCGTACGTGATTTCTGCGTTTCGACCCGTCAAAGCGTCATAAAGCCCGATGGCCAGCTCCGGCCAGGTACGTGTGTCTTGATCTGCCATTTCTTAGTCCTTTCGAGTTAAAACTTTCAAAACTGTCAATTGATAGTACGATTGACGCCTGGAATTGACCATGTGATTTTAATATTCGGACGAATTGGTAGATTTCGGTGCCATACTTGCAGATTTTTTCTTCCAAAACTACCATTGTTGTATGAGCGAGTACTTGTCACCAAAACAGTTGGCCGATGCCTTGGGAACGAGTGAATCGTCTGTCCGACGCTGGTGTGATTCCGGTAAATTGGCGATCGCCAAGACTGCTGGAGGACACCGGCGTATCTCCCGTGCGGAGGCCCTCCGCTTTGTTCGCATCTCCAAGCTGAAAGTTGTGCGACCGGAGCTGCTGGCCATTGGTACGGAGCGTTATGACGTCCAATCGGCCCAAGATCTTCTTCGTGACAGCTTGAAGACCGGTAACGAGCAGGTCCTCACGTCTGCGCTGACAAACCTGTTTACCGAGGGGGTTTCCATCGCGGCCATCTGTGATGGGCCGTTGAGGGACGCCATGTCAGATCTCGGCAGGATGTGGGCAGAGGGTGACAAAGAGCACGCCATCCTGAAGGAGCATCGAGCAACAACCCTCTGCGTTCGTGCGTTGGCACACCTGAGGCAACATATTGATGCCCCATCAACCAATGCACCGGTGGCCATCGGTGGCTCGCCATCAGAAGATCCCTATTTGCTGCCATCCTGGATGGTGGCAACGGTGCTGGCCGATCTTGGATTCCGTGATGTGAATCTCGGCGCGTCCATGCCGGTGGAGTTGCTTGCTACGGCCGCCGAAGAAACGAACGCGGAGCTGCTATGGCTCTCCGTCAGTGTCAGCAATCTCTCCAACAAGTTCCTGAAAGAGATCAAGGGTTTGATCCTCGATGTCAATGCGCAGGGTCGTCATCTGATGATCGGCGGGCGCGCGACGGATGATTATCCCTGGCCTGATTCACCGTATCTCCATGTATTCACGAATCTGCGTGAGATGTCGGTGTTTGCGAAAGGCTACCTGGCTTCACGGGTGTCGCGGCATCCAATGGGGAACGGGCATCCCATCACGACCAACTAGTCCCGCATGGGACGATAACTCAGCCATCATCGCATAAAAAAAGCAACCCGATTGAGGGTTGCTTGCGTTTTACTGTGTTTTCGTCTCGTCAGACCAGGCGTTGCGTCGTCGACGCAAGCGTGTGGCGAACGCACCCAAGGCCAGCAGGCTCAAGGTTGCCGGCTCCGGTACGATGGCGATGTTATCGTAATGGATGTAGTAGCTGGCCAGTCCGAAGTTCGCGATGCGAAAATCCTGTTCACCGGCCTCAAGCACAAACGGGGCTGCGTACAAAGTCCAGTCTGTTCCCGGTGCGATCTCGAAGACTTCGCTCGTTTGATCGCCGATGGAAATGGTGAAACCACCCGTCACGAGATCTTTGGGATCGGAGCCTGGGAATTGGATGGTTCCATCCGGCGCTGCGGCATACACCTGAACGATGTAGACGCCATCGTCCGGAATATCCACCAGTTGAGAGATGCTGTCTCTGGCAGCATAGGTACTGACGTACTGCTCACCATCGAAGGCGTCGAACGTTGCCGACCATGTATCGAGGTCGACGCCCAATGTTGAGTTCGGTGAAAATGGCTCGACGACGCCGGCATCGTTGTTGAAAACCCACGGGCCGTCCTTCGGGATGAGAAACTCGCCCGGCGCAACATCGTAGCTCTCGAAGCTCGGATCCTGGAGCATCTGCGCAATCGACGTCTGACCGAAACAGCAGCCGGCCAGCATGACAACCATGTAGAAACGCCGTGAACTCATGACTGTTTTACCCATCCCAACGAATCTCACACTTCCGAAACTGGTCCACGTCGTTCGCGCGCTCGTCGCCGTGGCCGTTCCACCCCTCTTTGCTTCGTTCTTTACTCTGAGCCCTCTCAACATCGGGCTCTCTGGACTTCAAGGCTGTCGTATGCCGCTGCCGTGACTCGAAGTACTGTGACTCGAAGCACTGTGACTCGAATCACTGCGCAAACATCCATCAGCACAGGTGTACCAGCAGCAAATTGACCACTTCCGCGCCACGCACCTTGATGCAATCGGATCGTGAAGATCGAATCCATGCCTGCGAGCGCACATGTCTGTCGGTCGACATTGCTTTTTGCAACAGCACAAACTGTCTGCGGGTAATCCCCTTTAACTAGCTTATCACAAGAGTCGGGCGAAGTCATCGTCCGCCGGAAATATCTTAACCAAATCCGACGAATGCCATCATGGGCCGGTAAGATCCTGTTCTGGGATGCCGCGAATCGGGTGTAAGTTGTTGTGCTATTTTAGTTTATGGCTGGTTGGGGTTGGTGGGGCGGTCTCGTTATGTCGGTGTCGACGGAACACTGGTCTTGTGTACGGCGTACCCGCGTACCCCCCTGGCAGCACAGCGGCAAGGCTGTGAAATACCGGGAACGGTTGGGCCCACCCGTACAGGATGGGCAAGCTGGCATGCGTGCATCGTGGCCGGGCAGGGGCGGAAGGTGGCAACTTGTCGAATTCGAGAGAGGGGTGACCCGGTTCCGCATGGAAAGAGTAGTATATCCGTGAAGATGACGATGTATCAGACGTAACATTCTCCTTGTTTCTGGCTCCTTGTTTCGTGAACGCCACGCTGCGAAGAGGTAGAAAAGAAGCAGAGGAGCGTTGTCGGTAGGTCGCCGGTCTTTGATACGGCGCCAGTCCAGGGCTGGACCGCCGAGGAAGAGTAAAGGGGACACGGCTTTGAGTGACCGATTGAAGGGTGACAAAATGGCGAGTGCGCTCGAGACGGTTAAGACATTCAACAGCGTCGCGCGAACCTTGATGTTCGGTGCTGTTCTGACGGTGGCCGGCTATGTCGGTTGGTCGTCTTATCAATCCCGTCAGGAGAATGCGCGTGCGCTGGCTGAGTCAGAGAGAGCGCTGGAAGAGAAACAGCGGACGATTGAGTCCGTCAAGAATGAACTGCAGACAGCCCAGCGGCAGGTCGAAGGGCTCTCGCAGGAACTTGATGATCGAACCTCCGAGCTGCGGGAGAAATCGCAGGTGGTGAACTTGTTGCAGGAAGACCTTCTGGTCCGCAATCAGGAGATTGATCGGCTGGATACGGCTCTCCGTCTGTTGATGGTGGATCAGCGTGTTGCGCGCATTCATGTCACCGATCAGCAGCGTGATGAGGCGACCGGGAAGATCCGCACGCGTTTTGAGTTTGTTGAGCTGGACCCTGCCGGTGAGCCGCTGGTCGAGCCCCGTCAATTTGCGATTGAAGGCGACATTCTGTTTGTTGACGCGTGGGTCGTGAAGTTCGCGGATGATTATATTCGCAAGGCTGACCTGCACCGTGCCTCGCTGGTTCTCTTCCGTCGGTTGTTCGGGGAGTTTCAGACGCCGGAAGACGCGTACGTTCTGGATACGGTTGGCCAGCGCCCTGACGCGTATGGTGTCGGCGAACTGTCATCGTTCGAAAAGCTGATCTGGTCCGAATTCTGGACCATCGCCAATGATCCGGCACGTGCGGCGGAGTTGGGGATTCGTGCGGCCCATGGTGAGGCACCCTCCATTCGCCTGATGGCCGATCAGTCTTATCTGCTTCAACTTCGTGCGTCCGATGGTTTGTCCATCATCGTCGAGAACCGGAAAAGCCTGCGCGATCCGTCGGATTTATAGGCTTTCGGGTCCTGGCCCCACCAATCGCGGACATTGCCCCGCCGCGGCTTACGTTTCATCCCCTGCTTGTGTAAGCTACCTGATCGGTGCTGTACGGACTGGCTATGGTCGTCCGTGCTTGCGGTGGATCTGTTGGTATCAGGCGTGAACGCGCTTCCGTCGGGTTTTGTCCATGTCCATATTCGTCAATATCGCAGCCTACAAGTTTGCGGACATGAAGGATCTGCCTGCGCTCAGGGCAAGGTTGCGCGAGCGTTGCGACCTGTTGTCGCTGAAAGGGACGGTCCTGCTCAGTGATGAAGGTATCAATCTCTTTGTCGCTGGTGATCGCCTTTCGATCGATGCATTCCTGAAAGACGTCCGAAGCATCCCGGGATTGGACGATCTCGAAGCAAAGGAAAGCTTCAGTGATCATCAGCCGTTCAGTCGAATGTTAGTCAAGCTTAAGAAGGAGATCATTCCCTTCGGCGTTGAGGGGATTGACCCGCGCGTGTCGACATCACCGCGACTTTCGGCAAAGGAACTGAAGACCTGGCTGGATGAGGGGCGTGCGGTCACGCTGCTTGATGTCAGAAATAACTTCGAGTTTGATCTCGGCACGTTTCACGGTGCGGTGCCGATCGATGTCGATGATTTTCGTCGATTCTCGGTTGCCGCAAAGGAGCTGCCGGAAGCGATGAAGTCTCAACCGGTGGTGACCTTCTGTACGGGCGGCATTCGTTGTGAAAAGGCGGCACCTCTTCTTGAGCGTGAGGGATTCGAAGAGGTCTATCAGCTTGACGGCGGTATTCTGAAGTACTTTGAAGAAGTGGGCGGTACGCACTACGACGGCGAATGTTTCGTCTTTGACAAGCGCGTGGCACTCGACAGTGAGCTTAACGAGACAGAAACCTCTCAGTGCTATGCGTGTCAGGCAACGCTTCAGGCGGACGACCGGGAGTCGGATCAGTACGTTGAAGGCGTCTGCTGCCCCTATTGCCAGGACAAATCGAAACAGACAATGATTGGTCGAATCGCCAAACGCCATCGCGGCCTGGCTTCATTGCTGGAAGACCATCTACCTGGTGCCAAACCCTACACTCTTGAGCGCCCGGTTCACGTGACGGGCAAGTTTGATGGCGCGCGAGCGATTGATTTTCTTAACAGCCTGATGACCCGACTGTCGGAGAATGAATGGCTCAATATCTGCGCCAATGGCGATCTGGTCGCCAACGGTTCTCCGATTGCAGCTGAAGATGTGGTGCGCGCAGGGCAGCGTCTTGTTCATCTCGTTCGCGATTACACTGAACCGGCGGTGAGTTCGGATATCACGATTCTCTACGAAGACGAAGTGATGGTCGTCGTGAACAAGCCGGCGCCGTTGCCCATGCACGCGTGCGGCCGATTCCATCGTAACTCGCTGATGTGGATCATGAACAAACTCTACTATCCGGAGTTTCTCCGTTCTGCCCATCGCCTGGATGCGAATACGACGGGCGTTGTTGTGCTTTCACGCAGCAAGCAATGGGCTCGCGAGATTCAACCGCTCTTCGAGAAAGGTCGCGTCGAGAAGCGTTACATTTGCCGGGTACGCGGCGCACCCACCGAGACGCGTTTCACTTGCACTGGTTCCATCACGGCTGAGCCGGAGAAGACCGGGGCGAGGGGTATTGATCCGGAGGGTCTGCCGAGTCGTACAGAAATCCGTCTGGTCGAGTGCCTGGATGATGGCACCTCGATTGTCGAGGCCGTACCATTGAGCGGCCGAACCAATCAGATTCGTATTCATCTCTGGGATGCTGGATTCCCCGTCATGGGTGACCCGCTGTATCTTCCACATGGCAAACGGGCGGCGGATCTTCTGCCGCCGGATGAAGCAAGAAACGCCGTGGCGACGCTCTCGCCTGATGATCCACCCATGTGCCTCCATGCCGCATCGGTGACGTTTGACCATCCGAAGTTGAATCAGGCCATGACATTCTCCGCGCCTCTTCCGTCATGGGTGCCTTCCCATCTACGGCATTCGCTTGAGCAGTTGTCATAAGGAACCTTCATGTCACTCTTTGTCAGCCAGGAACTCGGTCGCCGGATCGAGCAGTGTGACTGTGCGATTCTTCGAGATGCCGCTGTATCCATGCGCCGTCATCAGCCGGATCTTGATCTCTTCAGCCTTGATTTGGCGGGCGGATTTGCCATGCATTCGCTCCCGGGCTCGCCGCTCAATAAAGTGGCTGGTCTCGGTTTCGAAGGTACACCAACAGCGGAAGAGTGGGATGACGTAGAGGCGGCGTTTGCCGATCGTCAATCTGCACTGCAGGTTGAGGTGAGTACGCTGGCGGATTCCGATATTTACGCGGCCCTATCGGAACGCGGTTTCAAGTTGGTGGGCTTTGAATCCATACTCGGGCAGCGCATTGATGTGCTGGCCGACGCAGATCGATCCTCCAGCCGCCCTGCGGACAATGCCATCTCCGTGGCACGATGTGAGAGTGACGATCTTGAAGCGTGGATCGATGTCGTCGTTTCAGGTTTTCTCGTGCCGGATACGCAGGGCGTGGAGTCACACGAGACGTTTGATCGCGACATGCTGGAACCCGTTGTACGGGAATTCGCGAAGATCGATGGCTTTCTGCGCTACCTCGCGCGGATCGATGGTCAACCCGCCGGTGCCGCCAGCATGCGTGTTACCAATGGCATCGCCCAGTTTTGTGGGTCGGCAACGCTGCCGGAATTTCGGCGGCGCGGTGTGCAGACTCAATTCCTCGCAACGCGTGTCGCCGAGGCGCTTGCGTCCGATGCGGAAATTGCAACGGTCACCACGCAGCCAGGTTCCAAGTCCAAGCAGAATTCCCACAAGACGGGATTCGATCACCTCTACGATCGCGCCGTTTTCATCAAAGAACCGCCCGTATCTTGAGCCTGCCGCCTTCTTGCGTTTGCCACCTTCTTGCGTTCGCCATCGGTGCATACATGACAACCGATAGTGCCATGCTTATAGCCCGCCGAAGGCGATCGTATGCGTGCGATTGCCAAACTCTCGCGCCATCGACCTGCTCGTCAGCCGACCAAAAGTGATCGCAAGCGTACAATTCCAAAACCCTGGTGCCATCGTCCTGCTCGTCAGCCCACCCAAAGTGATCGCAAGCGTGCAATTCCAAATCCACGGTGTCATCGTGCCACTCGTTAGCCCACCGAAGGTGGGCGACCGAAAGTAGCCCAGGGCGCGAGCCCTGGGAAAAGAATCCCTGAGATACAACCAAGCCCGCCGCAAGGTGGGCGACACATTCGTTACCGGTTTCGCCGGGTGCCATGCTTACAGGCCACCGAAGGTGGTCGTAAGCATGCAACTCCAAAACTCTGGTGCCGCCGTCCGCCCGGCAGCAAGATCCGGCGTAATCCCGCCGGGCGACCCCAGAAACCCCGACTTTATCGGTCGCCCGAGCAACGGCTAACGGTGGGCCTTGCCGACCCCATCCACAAAATCTCCGAAATCCAGTTCCCCGTGAAAGACCGACCGGTCTTCGCGCCCATTTCCCTCAACGGACGTGGAAATGAGGCCAGCGTCGGCCGTCCTGTCCGAACCAGGTAACAAACCGGTGTGAGCCGGAAGGAGATTTTCGATGTTCAATGCAAAGCAGACAGCACAGCGTGTTTCAGGTAACGCCGTTTCGGTACACGTATTTCTGGCGGCATTCGCTTATAGCTTGGTGGCGGCCGCTCAGCTTCAAGCGGCTCCGATCTTGTCGGTAAGTCAGGGTTTGAACCCTATTGAAAGTGGCGGCGCATTCGACGTCGGTACGGTGACAGCGGATCAAGGCGTCAGTGAGGCGTTTACGATTCGCAATTTCGGCGATCAGCTCCTCGTTATGAACGATGCCGGTGTATCGGTTATCAACGGACAGATTGCAAACCTCGACGTTGTTCAAAGCAACAGCGTACAGCCTGGCGGATTCGCCGTTCTGGCTATCGGATTTGACGTTCTGACGCCAGGACCTTTTCAGGTTAACGTCATCCTGCCCAACAACGATCCGGACAACGCCAACTTCACGTTCTCCATCACGGGTGTCCTGGCTACGCCGATTCTGGCGATTGCCGATGGCCTCACCGAAATTGAGAACGGTGACGTTGTCGACTTGGGAACCGCAAATCTGGATCAGACCCTCGGCGTAGCACTCACAGTTCGCAACTTCGGTGACGCCGATCTCGAACTGAGTCAGACGGCTCAGGAAACAGAGGGACAGGTAGAGTCTTTTGAGCTATTCGTGCCACCAGTTGTTGCACCCGACGGCTTCGGCGTCATGACTTTCCAATTCGAGGCACAGACCCCGGGGCAGACAAGCATGCTGCTCACCATCCAGAGCAATGATCCCAACAAGCCCAGTTTTCAGTTTACCGTGACCGCAAACTTCATCAGCGCAGCCGAACCGAACATCGTGGTTCGTCAGGATATCTTTGCGTTGAACCCGGGCGACACGGTTACGATGATCAATGTGCCGCAGTCTGGTACGAGCTTCTTTACGCTCTCGATTGAGAATGATGGCGACGCCGATCTCGAGTTGCAGGGCGATGGCGTCGAAATTTCTGAGGTCACCAACGGTGATGAAGACGACTTCACGGTTACCGTTGAAGATCAGACGATCGCACCGGGTGACTCGACACGTCTGTTTCTCGCCTTTTCACCGAGCTCGGTCGGGCCGCGATCTTTTGAGATTACGATTCTGAGCAACGATCCGGACACCCCGCAGTTCACATTCACGGCTGAAGTTGTCGGCCTGGATGACGAGGCACCGTCGATCGTCGTTGAAAGTGGTGACAAGACCTTCCAGAGCGGCGACACCCTTGATCTCGGAACGCAGCCGGTCGACGAACTTGTGACGGCAACGGTTTCGATCCGCAATGTGGGTACGGCTGATCTGGAATTCGATAATGAAGCACCGGAACTTGTCCAGCTCTTGTCAGATAACTTCGAACTCATCTCTGCATCATTCGACCGCGCACCGCTGGCCCCGAACGAAAGTGTCGAGATGGACATTGAGTTGATCGTGATGGATGCCGGGCCGGCTACGTTCGCCATTGAGATCGCCAGCAATGATCCACTCGTTCCTGTCTTCGAATTGCGTGTCAGCGTTGATGGCGAAGAAGAAGTTGAAGACACGCCGCGGATGGAGATCTCCCAGAATGGCGAAACGTACAACAGCGGTGACACGTATGATTTCGCCGGTGTCAAAGTCAACGAAACGGAAACAGTGAACTTCGTGCTGACCAATACCGGTTCCACCAACCTGGAGATTCTGGATGCCAGTGTAGACGGTTCATCCGACTATCGGGTCACGATCAGCTCGATCATCATCGCCCCAGGTGCCGAAGAGAATCTGGGTGTTGAGTTCACGCCGGATTCGGTGGATGAGAAATTGCTGGTGCTGGAGTTGCAGACCAATGATCCGCAGCAGCCGGAATTTCTCCTTAACGTGACGGGATTCGGCGTAGCAGATCTAGACGACAACAAGATCGGTCCGCAGATGGTTGTTTCGATGAACACCCAAGTTATTGAGTCGGAGACTTCGCTGGACTTTGGTACGACCAAGGTCGGTGAAAGCAAGACCGCAACGCTGAACATTGCCAACGTTGGTGATGAGCCCCTGATGCTGACGGGATCACCTGCAAGCGTGCTCGTGGAACGCTTCGAGGGTCAGAACGGTCTCACCGCGGCTGTCGAATCAGATGTTGTCGCCCCGGGCGAGACCACCACGTTGACGCTGACCACGAACCCGACCGCTGAAAGTCTGGACGTTTATATCGTGACGATCGAAACGAACGATCCAGACAACGCGAGTTTCGTGTTGATGATCACCGAAGATGCCGTGGCAGACATCGACAACGGCGGTGGCGAAGATGATGAACCCGAGGCACCAGTCGTTGATTGCAACGGTAACAACTTCGATGACATCGAAGACATCGAGGTCGGTGATTCGCTTGACTGCAACGAGAATCAGGTTCCCGATGAATGCGAATCAGACAGTGATGCGGATGGCGTGATCGATGCATGTGACAACTGTCCGGACCTGCAGAATGCTGATCAGGTTGACATTGATTTCGACGGCATCGGTGATGCTTGCGACAACAACATCACGCCTGATATTCCGACCTGTGGATTCGGTGTGATCGGTGCCGTTCCGTTCATGTTCTTCGGTTTGACGGGCATGCGTCGCCGAAAGATCACGGATGTCGAATAGAGGCATACTACACTGAGCCAATGCAAGGCCGGGTACCGACCAGCGTCGGTAGCCCGGCCTTTTGTCGTGGCACGTACCTGTCGAGATTACATCGTGATGCCAACGGGACTTGTCTGATGATTCGGGAATAGGGCATTCAGGTTCGTGTTGCCTCCCCGTTTCTCCAGAATCTCGGCAAGGACATCGCGATAGTCAGTGGTGATGCGCAAGTCACCTTCTTCGTCGAGTTGGTCGTTTGCGAGTGTCGGCCAGTCCGCAATAACTTGTCCGCCATTGATTCCACCTCCATAGACCAGCATGGCATTGCCATGACCGTGATCTGTGCCGGCGCTTCCGTTTTCGGCAACCGTGCGACCGAACTCCGACACGACGACGACGGTCAAGCGGTTCTTTCGATCATCCATATCGGTTGCGAATGCGGCAAGGCCTCGGGCGAGTTGGTCGGCGAGGCTGTTGAGTTCCCCATCGAGCGTACCCTGGTCGGCGTGGGTATCCCAGCCGCCGAGGTCAATGCAGGCGCCTTGGAGACCCACATCCGCTTTTGCCAG
>JBMYUM010000065.1:0-13256 GCA_049605375.1 Phycisphaerae bacterium
TTCTCGTGAACGAAGTTGATGAGGCGATTTCTCTTCCCGTGCAATCAGTCTACGGCAAGGGTGGACGGCAGTTCGTCTTTGTGGCGAATGATCGGGACGTTGAACCGCGCCAAATCACATTGGGTTCCGTCAGTACCGAGTGGGCTGAAGTGCGAGATGGCTTGTCTGAAGGTGAAAGAATCTTGCTGGCCTTTGAAGAGAAACACACGCGTATGATTCCGGACGCGCCACGCAAAGCGTCTCGTCGTGCCGGCATGCCAGGCCAGGGCAAGCCAAGCGGAAAGCCGGGCGGTGCGATGCCCAAGGGCAAACGCGGTGGTCCCAAGGGTCCACAGAAAGCCCGCGCTGACCAGCCGAGCACCAGTAAGTCCGCAGCCCCTACGCGCGGATAGTCGCAACAATTCGATGGCTATTGCGTCTGTCAAAAACTTAAGCAAGGTCTACGGCAAGCCCGGAAGCGATGTCCGTGTGCATGCGCTGCGCGGCGTTTCCATCGATTTCGAAGAAGCCGAAACTGTGGCGATCATTGGCCAGAGTGGTTCCGGCAAAAGTACATTGATGAATCTTCTTGGCTGCCTCGACCGCCCCACTACCGGTGAATACTGGCTCGGTGACACCGACGTCGCTCGCTTGAGTGACGATGAGCTGTCCGACGCCCGGGGTCAGCGTATCGGCTTCGTTTTTCAGAGCTTCAATCTGATCAATCAACTTACGATCGAGGAAAACCTCGAAGTCCCGCTCTTCTACCAAGGCATGCCCGCATCGCAGCGGAAAGCGAAGGCGCGCGACCTAGCCGAACTGGTGGGTCTCGGTGACAGGATGCTTCATCGTCCCAATCAACTTTCCGGTGGGCAGCAGCAGCGTGCTGCCATTGCACGCGCGTTGATCAATGATCCGCTGATCGTTCTCGCCGACGAACCGACCGGAAACCTCGATACGGCTACCACGGAAGAGATCCTGGCTATCTTTGAGAATCTTCATACCCGCGGCCGGACGATCCTGATGGTCACGCACGAGATGGATGTAGCCGAACGTTGCGACCGGATCATCACCCTCCGCGACGGTGCGATCATTTCCGATACGCGTGGAGGCACCCCTGTTGCTTCCTCCGCCCCGTCCTGCACCGCATCGTAACGATCCCGTTTTCTCCGGCCCCGTCTCCGGCCCCCTTCCCCTGGCACGGTTCTAGCGTTCAGCTTGCATCCTCTTCGAGACGACCTCGGCTGTATTGTCGAGATATGGGTATTGTCATGATGCGGGTGTCTCGGATCGGCATTGACCCGGACGAGCCTATTGTGCGAACGCACAAAGATTCGCCCTACATCCAGCAAATCCTTCCCACTTTCACAAAATCTTGTTTCAAATTAGGACAGATTGGCTCGGAATGCCCTTCCACCCTGCCATAAGACCATGCTTTTCATTGACTTAGGGCATTTCAGGAGATGAGTAAGGCCACTCGATCATTGCTGAAGCGCAACGCTCCATAATGCCGAAGATACCCATGTTTCCTAGATTACGCACTTATCCCATATTTCAGTGATTTGATCGAGGGGACTTGGAGCCGCCCTATGAGTGGCGGTCTAACGCTATCTTCAATTTCGGGAGTTTGAAGGGATGCCAGAAGCAAAATCACGAGCCAAGTCGCAGAATGCAGATACACGGACCAAGGGCAAGAAGGATCGCAAGGCCCCTACCAAGACTGCTACCGCATCAAAGCGTACGACTAAGGTAAAGGCCAAGACCGAAAAGGTAGAGTCGATCGAAAAGCGCTGGGAACGTTATCTCAAATCACGGGACGTGGAACTACGCAACAAGCTGGTCATTCACTATTCGCATCTTGTCCACACCCACGCCGCAAGGCTCTCACGCAAACTTCCCGCACAGGTATCTTACGATGAAATCTGCAGTGCCGCGTTCGACGGATTGATCGAGGCTATTGAAGCCTACGACCCGGAACGTAAGGCGAAGTTTGAGACGTTCTGTCAGCAACGCATTTCCGGAGCGGTCATGGACTGGCTCCGAAGCCTTGACCCGCAGAGCCGTACGGTCAGAACGTTTGAGAAGCAACGTATGCTTGCCAAGGAAGCACTGGGAGCAGATCGCGACTTTGCTCCGACGCAGGAAGAGTTGGCCAAGCGTCTGGACATGAGCGTCGATCGCTACGATTACCTCTGCCGCCTCTCGCAGCTTGGCAAAGAAATTCACTTCTCCGCACTCGAACCACCAGACGACAACCGCAATCAGGGCGCCTCACACGGTTGGGATGTACGTGATACGCGTACTGAAGATCCCGCGACGAGCGTCACGCGTGAACTTCTGACTGATCATTTGACCAAGGGGCTTCCACGCGAAGAGCGTCTCGTCCTCACGCTGTACTACTTCGAAGGCATGACGATGGCTGAGATCGGTAGCGTCCTGAGCCTTTCTGAGTCACGTGTCAGCCAGATTCACAAGGATATTCTCATTCGCCTCCGCCACCGCTTCTCAGCGGCACCGGTAACCGAACTGGTGGCGTAGGCCGCAAACGAGGTCCGCCTGCGCGGCGCCTCGCACAATCTTGCAACCTCCCTGTCTCAGCGCAAGGAAAAACCCCCGTCGCTCCAAACGGGGGTTTTTTTGTGTCCATACATATGCTGATGGAAGGGCTGGCGTCTCCGAATAGTCTAACTGTGGCCGTTCGAACTGCCGTTCGCCTCGCCGCTGCCATTGGTACCGACTAACGGCATGCCCTTACGATCCCATTCGTTCACGCCACCTTTCAGGCTGCGGACATTGCGGTAGCCCATCGATTTGAGCATCAGCACCGAGTTCTTGGAGAACTTGCCGATGCCGCAAACCATGACGATGGCCGCATCTCGATCTTCGGGCAGTTCCTTGACGCGATCCTTGATGTCGTCAAGGGGGATGTTGATCGAGCCGTCAATTCGTGACTGGGCGTAGAAATCCGGACCGCGCACATCGACGACGACGGGGGTTTCAGACGAATCCATAGACTCCGACAGATCTTTGACTTTGATCGTGTCGTGAGGATTCTTCAGGTTCTCCAGCATTGTCTGAACGAAAATGTCTGATTCGTTCGGACCGGATGATTCCTCGGACGGATCGGCGGGGCATTCATTCGGGAAGTGCCGCTGGAACGAGGAGGCATATTTGAAAATGTTGTCGGGGAAGATGATGACGACGACATTGCCGGGCTCATCGGGGATGACCTTGAGGGCGCCCATCAGTGCCATACCGGAACTCGGTGCGGCAATGATGCCTTCTTCTCTGTTGAGACGAAGCGACATGTCGTAGGACTCGCGATTGCCGACTTCCACGACATGGTCGTATTCATCCGGGAAGAACAGCTTGGTTTGCCCAAGTTGTACGAGGCTGCGTACGCCGGGAATGTCATGCCCTTCTTCCGGATGAGCCCCGACGATCGTCAGATTCTCATTCTTCTCGCGGAGGTACCGACCGGTGCCAGTGATGGTCCCGCAGGTTCCCAGGCCGGCGACAAAATGGGTCACTCGTCCTTCTGTCTGCCGCCAGATTTCCGGTCCGGTTGTCCGGTAGTGAGCCATCAGGTTGTCATGATTCTCGTACTGATTGAGCATCACGTATTCTTTTTGCGTCGCGGCGATGGATTTCGCTGTCGCGATGGCTCCTTCCGGTGCGCCCGGAGCAGGACACAGTGAGTCGTTCAATTCTTCCACCTGGGTACCGAGGAAGCGGAGCACGGTTCGTTTTTCGAGCGGCACCTTGGCAGACAGCGGCGTTCGGAGCTGGTAGCCCTTGATGTTGCCGAGCATGGCCAACCCGACCCCGGTGTTGCCGGAAGTGGCTTCGATCATGCGTTTTCCGGGTTCGAGTTCCCCTCGCTGCTCGGCCTCTTCGATGAGATTCCGTGCCACACGATCCTTGTTGGCGCCGAAGGGGTTGTACCATTCCAGCTTTACCCAGACTTCGGTGTGCTTGTAGGGGATCACCTTGTTGAGGCGGACCATGGGCGTCGGATTGTGTTCGTCCGCCAGCAGGCCCAGGACCGAGTCATAGACGCGTGTTTGATGGTTGTTGTTCATGAGCTTCACTCACTGTGTCGATGCGGCCTGTGTGTTCGCCGCCTAAGTCGTCGTCGCCTGTACCGTTTTCGCGTGTGCCTCTAATCCCTTGCTGGCAGCGTTCCGTCTTGTGGCATTGTCCTCGTATTTCGGCAAGATATGGCCGAAACGACCTGCCACGTGAGATTATGCCCGTCTGATCGCTTGATTCTAACATTCGCTGTATTTTCGGGCGTTTCGCCTGTGCCAAAGCACGGCATTCGGTGATTTTTTTGAAAGGCGTACCCCGGATTATGCCCCGATAAACCACCTTCTGCTGCACTATAGCGTATGCTATTTCGAGTTTGCAATAGGGCTTCTTGCCCTGTCAGTTTCGTTGAAGACGCCCATTTGATCCGATATACTCACAGCTATATTCCTGTTCGATATTGCAGTTCGGAGTGCCCGCCATGAAAACCAGCAATGACCAGTGGAAATCGATCCTGGGGGACAATGTCCCTGCAGCCTGGAACGAGGAGATCGACACGTTCGAAACAGAGATCGAACTTCGTCGCCAGGGGAAGGTTGAGGACTATGTCTTCGCCGAAACCAGGCTTCGTCGCGGCACATATGGTCAACGGTATGACAACGGGCAGCGGTACGACGGCGAGAAGACGCGTCAGCTGGCGTATCCGGAGGACCACAACACCAAGGGGCCCAACACCATGTGGGATGCCCCTGGGATGCAACGTATTAAGATTCCTTACGGTGGTATGAATGCTGAGCAGCTCGAGGTTCACGCCGATCTCGCTGAGGAGTATTCGGACGGTATCGCCCACATTACCACGCGCCAGGACATCCAGCTGCACTTTCTTCATCTGGACAACGCTCCGGCGCTGATGCGTCGGCTGGCCGCGGCCGGCATTACAACCCGCGAAGCCTGCGGTAACTCGATTCGCAACGTGACGGGGTGCCCCTACGCGGGTGTCTGTGCCGACGAGGCATTTGACGTGACGCCCTATGCTCACGCGCTCACGTTCTTCATGCTGGGGCATCCGGACGCTCAGAACTTCGGTCGGAAGTTCAAGCCCACCTTCAGTGGTTGCCGTCAGCACTCGTGCGGCCTGACCGCGATGCATGACATCGGGTTCGAGGCGGTGATTCGCGAAGTGGATGGCGAAGAGAAGCGTGGCTTCCGTTTCGTCGTCGGTGGTGGCCTCGGAGCAGTGCCGCACCAGGCGAAGGTGTTTGACGAGTTCCTTCCACCGGAAGAGATGCTGCCCATCACGCAGGCTATCTCCCGTGTGTTCGGCAAGCATGGTGAGAAGAAGAATCGTAACCGTGCCCGCCTGAAGTTCCTGTTGAAGGCTTGGGGGCTGGAGAAATTCAAAGAAGAGGTTCTCGCTGAGCGTGCCAAGCTGAAGGTCGACCCCCGTTGGACCGACTTCCTCGACGGCATTGAGAAACTCGACGAAAAGCCCAAGAACCCGCCGGGCGCCATGCCGGCCACCAACGGTGATCAGGGTTTCAATCACTGGCTGAAGACGAATATTCGTTTGCAGAAGCAGGAAGGTTATGCCGCGGTCACGTTGGCCCTTCCGCTTGGCGACATTACGGCGAATCAATTGCGGTCACTGGCTGACATCGTTCGGAAGTACACGACCGGTACGATTCGTGCGACGGTCGAGCAGAATTTCGTGCTGCGTTGGATCAGCCTTTCTGATCTGCCGGCGCTTTATGCTGACTTGAAAGAGGCCGAGCTGGCTCGTCCGGGTGCGAGCAACATCGTTGACATCGTCGCGTGCCCGGGCACCGACACTTGCAAGCTGGGTATTTCGTCATCGCGTGGCCTCGCTTCCGAGCTCATGTCACGGCTTGAAGCCAAGGGTTTTGAGTTGGACGAGGCGATCCAGAATCTGCATATCAAAGTCAGCGGCTGCTTCAACAGCTGCGGCCAGCATCATGTCAGCGACATCGGGTTCTATGGCGTTAACCGAATCGTCAACGGGTTCCAGGTCCCCCACTTCCAGGTCGTTCTTGGTGGCCAGTGGGAAGAGAATGGCGGGTCGTACGGTCTGCCGATCATGGCCGTGCCGTCGAAGCGGATTCCTGACGCGCTCGAAAAGATCACTGAGTTCTACATGCGCATGCGTCAGCAGGATGAACGGTTCCCCGCCTTTGTGAAGCGTGTTGGCAAGGCCCAGATTCGCCAGGTGTTGGAAGAGGTGGTGGCTGATCTACCGGAACACGACGTTGATCGCAGCTTCTACTCGGATTGGGGTGATCCACGCGAATACAGCACGGGTGACATTGGCAAGGGTGAATGTGCCGGTGAAGTCGTGACGGAGTACAAGTTCGCCATGACCGATGCTGAACGACTCGTTTTTGACGGGCAGCTTCACCTTGACAACGGTGATTCGCAGAAGGCCGGCGAAGAGGGCTATGCGGCCATGCTGAAGGCAGCGAAGGCATTGGTTCAATTCCAGTATGATGACATCACCGATGATGCCGATGAGATTATTGAGGAGTTCAAGGAACGATACTACGACACGAAGTTAATCTTCGACCCCTTTGCGGGCGGAAAGTTTGCACAGTATCTTTTCTCAGCCCATGACAGCGCGGGTGGTCAGTACGATGAGGATTCGGCCCGTCACGTTGTGGAGGAAGCACAGCTCTTTATCGAGGCCGTGCACAACTGTTACAACCGTATGCGGCTGGAAGCAGCGCAGTCATAGGATTGCGGCGCCGTTCGAACGCCAGTCGGCCGATCATCATCGCTGCCGTAAGGTGGTCGATGCGATCGCGTTTCAGAAAACCAGATCGTGAGATCGCGCGTGACCGGAGGGCGTGATCTCACCAGTCCCGATCATTCGGAGCCAGGCACAGCGAATGGAACTTCAACATATTGTCAGCAAGATATTCGTTGAGGGCGAATTGCCCGTTGATCAGGTTCATGTCATCAACCTGTTCCATGATTGGATCAAGCAGGAATCGCTGCCGGAATTGCTGATTGACGTGGCAGACTATCGCCATGTTCCGTCAGGGCCGGGCGTGATGCTGATTGCCCATGAAGCCGACTACAACCTGGATTTCACCGATGGTCGTTGTGGCCTGCGGTACAATCGTAAGGCTGCTGCCGAGGGGTCGAACGAAGACAAGTTAAAGCAGGCATTTTCAGCAGCGGCTGTTGCCTGCGAGCGTCTTGAAGCGCACTTTGCGTCGGATGGACTTCGGTTCAGCCGTACGAACTTCGAGATCCAGGTCAACGATCGCGCCATCGCACCCAACACTCCGGAAACAGATGCTGCCTTGCGTCCGATCGTCGAGGGCTTTGTTCAAGGTCTTCCCGGAAACGGTGGATTCGAGCTGGTGGCCCATGAGGATCGCCGCCGTCTCAGTGGCTACGTGGTCACGTGCAAAGACCCGATTGACTGGTCCGCATTGGGTTGATCCCCACCAGGCATGTGTTCCAGGGTTTTGTGGTCTGCGGATTTGTGATCTGCGGGCTTTTGCGGTTCCCGGGCCAACGCCGAACCACATCTCATGGCGACAGAAACCATCGGCACAGCGCCGCGAACACTGATGATGCTCACTGCCTATGACGGCACCCGCTTTCATGGTTGGCAACGGCAGACCGGACATCGCACCGTTCAGGAAGTTCTCGAACAGAGTCTGATGCGTGTTGTCCGCCACCCGGTCAATATCGTTGGATGCAGTCGCACCGATGCCGGTGTCCACGCTTATGGTCACGTCAGTCACTTCAAGACGGAACACCCGCTGGATGTGTGGCGGTTTCGGCATGCCATCGGGTCGCGGCTTCCCGACGATGTCGAAGTGATCGCCCTTCGCGACGTTCATTCGGATTTCCATGCCACGCATAAGGCTGTCAGCAAGCTTTACCGCTACCGAATTCACAATGCCCGCGGCCGTCCGGTTCGGACCATGCAGCAGCGATACTGTTATCATTTCTGGCGACGACTCGACGTCGATGCCATGCGGCTGGCATCACGGCATTTCATCGGTACGCAGGATTTTCGTTCGATGGCTACCCGTGCGGCCGAGGAAGACAACACGGTGCGAACGGTGCTGCGCTGCGACGTCTTCCGGCGTTATCACGAGGTGGTTATTGAAATCGAGGGAACCGGCTTCTTGTATAACCAGGTTCGCAACATGGTCGGCACGCTGGTGAATGTCGGCCGTGACTACTGGCCGCCGGACAAGGTCCGGGAGATCCTCGATGCGAGGGACCGCACGCGGGCGGGCCAAAAGGCGCCGGCGCAGGGGCTCGCCCTGTGCTGGGTTCGATACCCGGCGCCGCTGCTACGCAAAGACGTGTCATGCGACGGCTCCACACTCGACGGCATCCATCCATCTGCCGTTCCTTCTGATCTTCCGGAGCCGCTGACAGAATGAAGATCTGTCACATCATCACCCGCATGATCATTGGCGGCGCGCAGGAGAATACTTACCTGACCTGCCGTGGGTTGGCCGAGCGCGGTCACGAGGTCCTGCTTCTCAGTGGGCCGGAGACCGGGCCGGAAGGTTCGCTTTGGCCCGTGCTCGAATCGAGCCCGTTTGATACGAAACCGGTCGACAATCTTCGCCGTTCGATTCATCCGATGCGTGACTGGCGGGCGCTGCGTGACCTGACAACAATGATCCGGGATTTCGCACCTGACGTTGTTCACACGCATTCGAGCAAGGCGGGCATTCTCGGGCGATACGCAGCCGCCCGCGCGAAGGTGCCTGCGATTATTCATACGATTCATGGCATGAGCTTCAATCGCACGCAGACGTGGTGGCGTCGGAAGGTCTACGAATCGCTGGAACGAAGTGCAGCGCGGAAAACGCATGGGATGATCTGTGTCGCCGATGCGATGACGGAGCAGGCGCTCGCCGCCAATGTGGGCCACCCATCCATGTACACCACGATTCGCTCGGGGATGGAAGTCGATACGTTCTTCGCAGACGAAACTCAGTACGAGGCGGTCCGAAGCAGTTGGGGTGTTCAACCGGGGACCGTCACCATCGGCACGATTGCACGTCTTTTCCGAAACAAAGGCTACGAGGAGTTGCTGAAGGCGATGCCGTTGATCGTGGATCGTCTGCCTGATGTTCGATTTGTTTGGATCGGCGACGGCGCGCAGCGGGCGGAATACACGTCACAGCTGGAAAGGCTCGGCCTTCTCGACAAGGTGCACTTTACGGGATTGGTTCGGCCGGATCAGATTCCCGGCTTGTTACGCGGCATGGATGTCCTGGTTCACGCTTCTCGTTGGGAAGGACTGCCGCGGGCCGTCGTGCAGGCGCTATTGAGTGAAGTCCCCGCGGTCAGTTTTGACAATGACGGTGCGCGGGAAGTGATCACACACGGTGAGACCGGTTTTCTTGCTCCGTTTGGCGACTGCGATGCCCTGGCTCAAGCCGTACTTGATCTTGCCGCCGATGAAGCCGTTCGTTCACGCATGGGCAAGCTTGGTCGAGAACGTTGCCTGATTCCCTTCGACTGGCGGACCATGACGACCGAGATTGAAAAAGTCTACGATCGCGTGTTACGTGACGAAGCGAGGCCGGCCGATCGCGCTCGCCAATGAATTTGTCGCCATCGGTTGCGGCCCCCCGCCACCATTTCGACGGCGTTCGGTCAGGTAATTTGATGTCGTGACTCGACACAAGTTGTCGAAGCGAATTCCATTCCCACCCAATCTCTGATAGCGTTTCGTGTTCCGAGGGTACGATTGTGGGTGTCCTTATCTTCGTGAGATGCCCTATTCACTATTCCGTTTTGTTTTTTCGGAGGTCGTTTTCATGCCGCGTCTACTCATGCCGACGTTGAGGTTGTCTTGCAGATCCTTCATGCGTCATCACGTTGCCAGCATGATCGCACTGTTCCTGGGGATCGCAGGCATCCCGTCCGTCCTGGCGGCCGACGAGTTCGTTCCGACCGACAATTGGCCGCAATTCCATGGCACGGCCGCACGTGGCATTGGTACGGGCAAACCACCGATGACGTGGGATGTACCGGCCGGCAAGAACGTCAAATGGAAGTCAGCGGTTCCGGGCCTGGGGCATTCGAGCCCGATCATCTGGGATGACAAGGTCTTTCTGACGACGGCAATTCGCAGCGCTGGTGAAAGTGACTTGCGGGTCGGCTTGTATGGTGACATTGCGTCCGTTGATGACAACTCTGAGCATGTCTACAAGGTGATGTGCCTGTCGCGATCGACGGGGAAAGTCGAATGGGAGCACACGCCGTATACGGGCGTCCCGAAAATCAAACGGCACACGAAGGCATCGCATGCCAATTGCACGCCGGCGACCGATGGCCGTTACGTCGTCGCGTTCTTCGGTTCGGAAGGTCTCTATTGCTATGACATGGCGGGCAATCTCCAGTGGGAGAAGAGCCTGGGCACGCTTGATTCGGGGTACTTCATGGTTCCGCAGGCGCAATGGGAGTTTGCCAGCTCACCCATCATTCATGAGGATCTCGTCATTGTTCAGTGTGATGTGCAGAAGAAGTCGTTCATCGCGGCCTACGACATCAAGACGGGCAAGAAGAAGTGGCGTAAGAAGCGGAAGGACGTTCCTACCTGGGGGACACCCACCGTTTACCAGACAGACGAGGTCACTCAGGTTATTGCCAACGGCTACAAGAAGATGGCCGGCTACAACATCAAGAATGGCAAGCGACTCTGGTTTGTGTCCGGCGGTGGCGATATTCCTGTTCCGACCCCTGTCGCCGGCGATGGTCTGATCTACCTGATGTCATCGCATGGTGGACCGCGGCCCATCTTCGCGATTCGTGCAGGTGCGCGCGGCAACTTAACGCGTGAAGAAAACCGTAAGGAGTTTGTGGCGTGGCATCGCGATACGGGTGCCTCCTACATGCAGACGCCCGTGCTTTACAACGGCTATCTCTTCACGTGCACCGACAGCGGCGTGCTTTCCTGCTTCAAAGCTGATGACGGCGAGTTGCAGTTCAAGTCACGCGTTGGTCAGGGACAGACAGGCTTCACGCCCTCCATGATTGCCGCGGACGGCCGCCTGTTTATCACGAGTGAAGACGGTGACGTGTACGTCTACGCCGCCACCAACGAGGAAAAGAAGCTCGCGACGAACGCCATCGGTGAAGTCTGCATGGCCACGCCCGCCATTTCGAAGGGCGAGTTCTTTATCCGCACGAGCAAGCACCTCTATTGCATCGGGGAATAGCCTCAATCGTTGCCAGACGCTGAGGAAGACGCACTGAATCTGCAGGGATACGACAGGACACCCACTTTTCGACGATGGAGAGTGGGTGTCTCTTATTTGACGCTCTATCGAACCAATTCGTCGCTTAGTTTTTGTGGTGATGTCATGCAGGCATGCGTTAGGTAGGTCGTGCCCTGGCACGACGGTGGAATTCCGAAGGACCTGCGCATCGTCCTGCCTGCCAAGGAGTCGTTGCGAGCGCCTTCCGCATGACGAACCATCTGAGATTCCCCCCTATTGGCTCATTCGATCCGATTCGCATTTTCAGGCAGGCGTCTTCGATTGGCTCTGGGCTGAAGAGCACCGCCATGCTTGGGGCAAAGATCCAAGCATGGCACCCGGCAAGTAGGACAAATCCTGATCGGCGTTACACATTCTCAGGAGATCAATGAGTTTTGGGGACCTTCGGATCGCATGGGCGGCCACATTCCGAACACCTACCCGATACATTTCCTTGTCGCAGATAATCGCATGAAGGGCATTCATCTCCACGTCTCAATCTTGGGGATGGTACGAGTATTTGAAAAACCAATGCCAAGATACAAACAAGAATGCCCGAGAGAACTGTAAATGGCAGGAAGTAGAATACTGCGAATTCACTGATGCCCGTATCCGACCTGTGAGTCATACGGTAGATGTTCTGCCACCCATGACCATGAACGGCAACTAGCAATGGCAGACATGCAAGATTGCTGAAGATCAAGAAGTAGATAGCACGTCGTCGGCCCTGAACTCCCGCTGCTGTCCAAACCCGAACAATAGCGGCCTGGGCTACGAACGCGGGAAGCGTAACTAGCAAGTGTTCGACATAGCTTAGGACCCCACCAAAGTAGCTAGGCTTTAGCGGCGGTGCCATCGCAGCTCTTGTCATATCGTGAACCAGGAACGTGGCAACTACCCCCACAATGACGGGTACTCCTGACAACACTGTTGCGCTCGACAGTTTTAGGCTACTCAAATCTGACGCCCTTCCGAACTTTGCTAGAAAACAGTCACGCAGGTCGTGCCCTGGCAGGACGAAGGCCCACTGAATGACCCGCGCATTATACCGCCTCCAACGAGTTGCATGCGATTGCATTCCGCATAGCGAACGATCTGGGGGTTCCCCTCTAGGATCATTCGATCCGATTCACTCTTTCGGGCAGGCGTCTTCGATTGGCTATGGGCCAAAAATAGCACGCACATGCTTGGATCAAAGATCCAAGCATGGCACCCGGGCGTCTCTCGGATCAGTTCGGCAACGTCGAGTCTATCCCTATCAGAACCTCGGGAAAAACCTCCATCCAATCGTCGTGCCAGGGCACGACCTACCTTGGCTGACAAAGAAGGGTGCTTTAGCATCACGACGAAACCGAAGACCACGGCTTGGGGCGGAACGCAGGCCGGTTTGGCTCGAAGTTCCACTTGGTTACTGACAGCCAAGGAACTCTGCTTACCGTCGAAGCAACTGCGGGACAGATTAACGAATCGACGCCTGTTGAGCCGGTATTGGACGGAATCGCCATCCCGCATCCCATGGGGCGGCCATGAACGGGTCCGAAGAACCTGGCAGCAGCCAAGGGCTACGGTGTGCAGAGGATTTGCGATTGCCTTCGAGCACGTGGGATTAAGCCGATCATTCCGCACAAGAGTAACGAAGCCGCTTACTATGACGGTCGCGTCAAGTTTGATCACGCGACGCACCACCAACGATCTGTGCTTGCGCAATGTGTCGGGTCGATGAAGGAATCGCAAAGTATCGGAACACTGTTTGAATAACCGGGCATCAGGTTTCCTTATGTGCTTTGGCTTGCAATAATCCGCAGCTATCTGGAAAATCGTCTTCAGACAAACACTAGAACTATGGAAGGAGTCGAGATGTTACACTTATCGTTTCTACTTTTCCGTGTATGTGATATTGCTTTGGTCTCACTGTCCAATACCGTTCCTGAAACTTGTGACATGGAAGCGTTGGCTCGCATGGCGGATGTGATTGGAATCGTTCGT
>JBMYUM010000066.1:0-12931 GCA_049605375.1 Phycisphaerae bacterium
ACACGTGTTGATCCCGTCGCAAACCTCACGCAATCATGATATGCACCTCGGGGATACGGTTGATATTGCCCTGAATGATCGAACGGTGCCGTTTACGGTCGCGGGTGTTGTGCAGGCACCGATCCTTGATATGGCGGTCTCCGCTTTCCAAGCACAGAGTTACATGCAGTTCGCCGCGGCGAATGTCGTCATTGGTCACAATGATGATCTCAGGGACAAGTTCAACCTGGATGTCGCTTCCATGGTTCTGTTCGACATGTCCTTTGATGATGTCAATCCGCCCAACGCGTTTCTTGGAGAGACTGTACCGACGCTCGACGCGTCACCAGGTTTGGTCTGGGATGAGTGGATGGCCGCGCTTCCGTTCGACCTGAATCTATCAAATGATGAGTTGGCAGGGTTGGCCGACTGGCGTGCGGCCGGATTCGATACGCCATGTCCCGGCTCGCTGCAGCCGGTGTGGCTGCGGATCAACCGTGCGTTGAAACGAGCCACCTGGAACTGGTCATCGCAGCCGCCGGACGAGCGTTGGCTGATGTTTGCGGAACGGCTCTTCCTGCTTTCGATGGCAGACGATCTGGATCGCCCCGCAGCCAAAACGGGCTCGTTGCGCCGGCTGCGTGACAATGCTGAGAAGTACATTCGGCGGGCGTGTGAGGCGTTTACCTGGATGCCGACGATCGTCCTCTTTGTCGCGGCGATCGGGATTGGCAATCTGATGATGGTCAATATTCAGATTCGGGCGCGTCAGATTGCCGTTCTCCGTGCGGTCGGTGCGGTGAAATCGCAGATCCTCCGACTGGTCCTCGCGGAGGCGATTTCGCTCGCGCTCATTGGAAGCGTCTGCGGGATCGCGCTGGGGGTCCATATGGGGTATACCGACAATCGGCTGACAAGCTCTCTGGCCGGATTCGACACCATTACGGTCGTGCCCTTCGGCAAGCTCGCCATGGCCGTGGGGCTGACGGTCTCGATCTGCCTGCTTGCAGGGCTCATTCCGGCCCGTCGGGCGGCTCGCAATGACATTGTCGGCGCCATGCAGTCATTCTGAGCCTATTCTGAAAATCGCCTTCATCGCTCGCCTGTGAGCGATTCAGCGCGTGCTGCAATCTCGGCGGTGATACCATTGTTCGGAACGATCGGTCCAGGTGTGTCGGTATACCGGGACTGAGATAAAGGCGGGTGGCCTTAGCCGCCGATTAGTCTAGGAAGGTCGGTCATTTCGGCAGACCCTAATTTCGAGGCCGTACAGGACACGGCCGGCTCTTGAAGCATGGCGTTGCCTGATCTGACAGGCCACGGTTCGTACCAGGGAGGCTCGATGGTGGAATTCAATTCGACGGATATCCGATCGCAATCGCCCCGTCTTTCGATGAGACACTCCGGTTGCCTTGGTATGATTTCCACCCTCTTGTTCCTGCCACTGCTGATCGTTGCCGGATGTGGTGAGATCTTTCAGAATCAGACTGCGTCTCTGGGTGGCGGTGTGGCCGGCAGCGGCGGGACGCTCAAGACGGTGTTTATCAACAACACGAACGAGCGCGCGGTCTTCACGTTCGGGACCTACAATCAGACTGATCGCGAATCGGTCCCTGTTGTTAATCAATTCGGCATCGAGGTTTTCGAAACGAATCTTGATGGCGGCGAAACCAGCAACCTTCTTTTCCTTCCTTGCGGACGCGTGTTTGCCGTCGGTTCCGAGCGGCTGCTCGCCTTTCTGGAAAACAACGCGGAGACAGACGACCTGTTTCCTTCCGCTTTGGAGCCAGGCGTCCAGTTATTTGCAGTCGACGGTGTTGATGATGAAGAAATCACAACGCTGTCCGGTACCGCGGACGGGCAAGAATACTTTATTGGTACAGAGTTCAATTGCGAGTCGCTGCTGGTTGTTCGGATCGAGATCAATGATCCGGGGCCGGCTCCTTTCCGACTGGACTTCGAAGTTGTACCGGCAGAGTCAACGCGTTAAGAGCCTGCCAACATCGCGTTAATTCGCACAGATCACTCGTCTGATGCGTCGACAGACGCATAGCATCTGGTACGATGGCGTTTTGGTCCCGGCATTACGGAATGAGGGCGATCATGCTACACGGCGATCGTCGGTGCAGGCGTCATGAGGCGCGCTACAATCCGAGGGGCATTCCACCGACTGTCGTTGTGCTCGCCGAACAGCGGGAACCGTTTGGTTCATGAAATGCGGGCTTGTGATGTGCGGTTGATTGGGCACAGCACTTTCGCCGCGTCACTTCCGTCGTAACAGCGGTCGAGTGGATGACAGCCGTCGAGTGATGGCAGCGATCAAGTGATCGCTGCCGGGTAAAACTGGGGCTGGGTGGAAACAGACAGAGTACTTATGATCGATCTCCACGCCATTTGGCAGAATACCGGGCTGCACATCTTCGGCCGTTACCCCGACGGTGACATGTTGTCGCAGGATCAACTGCGTCAGCTCGTGGGTGACAGCTGGGACGGTCTTCTCGTTTCTGCCGCAGTGAACAGCTCACTGACACTTCGTCTTCCTCAGGTCCGCGGTTCGCAAGCGGTCGTCGAGGCGCCTGCAGCGCCGGCGCAGCATGCCGCGACGATTCCGCCCGACGCGGGTTGGCGTTCGGATGGTGAAAAGCAGCCGGACGCATCAGATTCGCCCGATGCACCGCCCGTATTCGTTGAGGCGCGTCTTCCCGTGCTGCTTTTTTCGCCGGCGGAAGCGGTCGACCTGCTTTCCACCGGTCGCGCCACGGACGACATCCGTCTTGGCACGACATTTCGCTATTGGGCCCGAGTAACCGGCATCTTACTTGAACTTCTGGCTCGCCAACGGTTTGTTCCTTCGATCCATGCATCGCGGTCGGATTACCGGGGATACTGGCGTATCGTTCTCGGCGACGATCTGATTGCATCGATGCCACCTGTCTGCCGTGCCGGCTTACACGGCGACACCCCGGCGCAGTCTTCTGACCTGGTCGAGAATTTTCTCTGGACCTGCGCCGACGCGATTGTTCGCCGTTGCCTGGAGGGCGACGAGCTGGTTCGCATTACTCACGAGCGTCAAGGCAGCAGCGCACCGATGGAAATGCGATGGTTGCGATCCCTGGTATCCCAAGATCCCAGTCTCGACGGCGCCCCGGAGGAGCAACGGGGTATCCAGAAATCTGTGCATCAGTGGACATCAAAGCTGGAACCCATTCCAGAGGGGCAGACATGTCGAACCTGCCTGCAGCTTCATTCTCCACCGGAAGACTCCGAGGGTGGTCCGTGGTGGGTCACCGCCCACGTTCAGGCGCTCGATAATCCGACGCTGGTGATCGATGCGACCATGCTCTGGGAAGATGAGAGCGTTGATCCGCGGATTCTTCAGCGACCGTTCGCCAACGCCAAGGAAAAAGTAACGGCCGACATCGAACATGCGGCCAAGCATTTGCCCGCGTTGGCCTCGTGCCTGGATCAGAATGCGGCGTACACGTGTGAACTGACGCTCTCTGAGGCGTACACCTTTCTTCGCGACGTTGCACCAGTCTTAACACTTGAAGGCTTTGGCATCTGGTTGCCACGCTGGTGGCGTGACGATCGCCCGCGTTTGCAGCTTGAGCTTGACATTCGCCCCCCCAGTGAATCGTCCGTGGTTGAACGTGAAGGCGTCGGCTTCGACACGATTGTCTCTTATGATTGGCGTGTGGCGATTGGCGATGTGCGTCTCTCCAAGGACGAAATCGACTCACTTGCCAATGCGCGCGAGTCGCTGGTCAAACTACGCGGTCAATGGGTCGAAGTACAACCGGATGACCTGAAGGCCGCCATTCGCTTCTCTCAGGATCATCGCGAAGGTCAGATGACGGTGCTGGAGAGCCTGCGCTATTGTTACCTTTCCGAGCATCATGATACGGGTCTCCCGATTGCCGGCATCAAAGCGCGAGGATGGATCGAGAACCTGCTGGAAAGCACTGCGCGTTGCGACAGCATAGAGCCGCTCGAATCACCGGATGGTTTTCAAGGCAAGCTTCGACCGTATCAGCTCACCGGCATGCGATGGATGTCCTTCCTGACACGTCATGGCCTCGGCGCCTGCCTGGCGGACGACATGGGGTTGGGCAAGACGATTCAGCTGATTTCGCTGCTCCTGCATGAGAAGCTTCATCACGCCAAGACCGGACCAACGTTGCTCATCGTCCCGATGTCGCTGGTTGGAAACTGGCGGCGTGAGATTGAGCGATTCGCGCCGGCGTTACGTGCCATGGTACACCATGGATTGGAACGACTGTCGGGGCAGGAGTTCGTGGAAGAAGTGGCGCGTCACGATGTTGTCATCAGCACCTATGGTCTCACGCACCGCGACCTCAACCATCTAGCGGAAGTGCAATGGTATCGCGTGGCGTTGGATGAAGCGCAGAATATCAAGAACCCGGCAGCGAAGCAGTCGCGTGCCATTCGCTCGTTGCGTTCCGTTCATCGCATTGCCTTGACCGGAACACCGGTTGAGAATCGGCTCAGCGAGCTGTGGGCGATCGTTGAATTTCTCAACCCGGCCTACCTGGGTACAGCGCGAGATTTCCGTCGTCGTTTTGCCGTGCCCATTGAGCGCGAGCGGGATCAAACCCGTGCCAAGCAACTTCGGAAGCTTATCCAGCCGTTCGTCCTTCGTCGAAAGAAAGATGATCCTGCGATTCTCGAAGAGCTGCCACCGAAGATGGAGATGCAGGTCTATTGCAATCTTACCCGTGAGCAGGCGGTTCTCTATGAGCGCATCGTTGGTGAGATGCTGGGGCAGATCGAACAGGCCGGCGGCATTCAACGCCGAGGTCTGATTCTGGCAACGCTGACCAAGCTCAAGCAGATTTGCAATCACCCGGTGCACTACAACGACGACGGCGGCCCGCTGCTTCATCGAAGTGGAAAATGTGACCGTCTGTCCGAGATGCTTGAAGAAGTTATCGCCGAGGGTGACCGTGCTCTGGTTTTCACGCAGTTCCGCGCCATGGGCCATCTTCTCAAGCGTCATCTGCACGACACTTTGGAAGTTGATCCTTACTTCCTGCACGGTGGGATGACACAAAAAGAGCGTGATCGTCTGGTCGAGACGTTCCAGAATGGTGAGGAAGCGCCGTCGATTTTCATTCTGTCGCTGAAGGCCGGCGGTTTCGGGTTGAATCTTACCCGTGCGAATCATGTGTTTCATTATGACCGTTGGTGGAATCCGGCCGTGGAGGATCAGGCAACGGACCGCGTCCACCGTATCGGTCAGCACAAGCAGGTTCAGGTTCACCGTTTTGTCTGCATGGGGACGTTGGAGGAACGGATTGACAGCCTGATCCAGCGGAAGCGGGCGTTGGCCGAGAAAGTCGTTGGTAGCGGTGAAGACTGGCTCACGGAACTCTCGACGGACGCCCTACGTGAGATTTTTGCGTTGTCTCGTGACGCCGTGGCGGAGGATTGATGATGATTGACCCCAAGACATCACCGGATACGGGTTCGCCGCCGCCGACGCTGCACGTCATTCCGACGATTTATCCCACCTCCTCCGCGCTTGAAGAGGAAGTGGATCAATTCTGGGACCTGGGTGAGCAATTTGATGCTGTCAGTGTTGATATCCAGCTCCCGGAAACACCGTTGGAGATCCTGGAGCAGCTCGGTCCGTCCCCCTTTCCCCGTGGCCGTTTTCCGCTGATCGGGTTCCTGGCGACGACTTACGACAAGGTGAGTCGTTACGCTATGGAACGCCGGGAGACCTTCGTCGATACACGACCGGAAGGTTCCGTGTCGTCTGAGCCGGTGCCCTCTTCGGTTGAGGGATCGACTTCGGAAAGCCAGCTGGAGGAAGGACGGAATCATCCTGATTCCGGGCAGGCTGATTCGGGTGCCGCGGAAGCAGAAGGCGACCTCTAGTCCCTGGCTGAGGGGCTGTCGAACGCACGGCAGGCGAATGTCGTAGTGAGAGAGACGCATGACGGGTATTGACGACCGGGCGACCCTCCCGTAAAAATCGCAAGCTCGTCGGCATTTTGACCGACAGATCAGCTTGGCCTTGGATCCTGCCTGTCGGGCGGATTTTCGAGACCTTTTTGCCGACATAGCTCAATGGCAGAGCACAGCTTTCGTAAAGCTGAGGTTCTGGGTTCGACTCCCAGTGTCGGCTGTTCATTCCCTTTCGGCTCTCGACTGCTTCATCACTGATCGTGCTGTGGCACTCAATACGAAGCCAGTCTGGTTTCCTCTGGCATCTTGCCGCGCAATATCCTGTGATTCACCATGTACGAGTCGTCGGTTGAAGACGCGATCGTTCGCCGGTTGTCATGTCATAGACTACGACCGGTAACGAGATGGCGTCTCCCTTTCTCATCCAAATGAGCGGCCCAACGTGCCAGGTATTGTTTTTTGCAAAAGTGCCATCAGTGTGGCATGCCATTCGCGAATCATGAAGGACCAATGATGGCGACCTGTAAAAGCATGCGTCTAGTCCATAGGGTGAGCCACCGTTCTTCTCGGACACCTGACCGCACAACGATCATCACATTCACGTAGCCAGGCACAGCGTCTCAGGTTGGCACGATGATCGCAACGAACCTAGCAGCCGACATTTTTATGCTCAGCACAGCAAACTCTACTACCCTCTTTGATCCAGCCGTAGAACGTTTCTTCTATGGTTACTCGCGTAATCAACAGGTTCGGTCGTTCGTCATTGCTCTTGGCACCAAGCGTTCACAAACAACCGCTTTCCCATTCATTGACGTGGAATACGAGTTTCAGCATCCCTGTTACGAAGCAGGCTGACAGTTCCTGTGAATTTTGAAAACGCCGTTTCATCGAGCGATCTCTGACGGTTCTTTTCGACGGGCTTTTGATTTTGCTACGAACGAAAGTACTCGAAGGCATAGCCAAGCAAGTCGTTGTGTGGTAGCATTCCTCCTCTACCTTGAGCGGCTCCTGATGTGGTCAACGGGAACAGCTCGCAGGTAAAGGGGACGCGCGGAGTCCCAAACTGTTTCCAATTCAGCGTAACTGAAATCAAGAGAATCCACGGATGGTCTGCTCGCGCAGGGAGGCGCCTTTTTTTTGCCCGGTCGTGTCGCCTGTTTCATCGGTTAAGCGGCGGTTTGATGGGGCCATTCTGGTGACTTGATCATGGCACCCTCCCCCACGGGGGAGGCGACCAGTCGTCGTACTACCATCGCACGCATTCGTTGGCGAAAGCCATCTCACGCAGACGCATCACCCGCTGCCTTCTTGTGAAAGTCATAGAGTTCGAGCCACGTCGGAAGCGACAGAGACTGTGGTCGCCGTTCGGGCTCAATGCCCAATGTCTCCCATGGAATTCGTTCGAGCCATTCACTTCCAAGTGACTGACGGAGGATGGCACGCAGTGTCTTTCGCCGTTGATCAAACAGGCTGCGAACAAATCGTGCAAATGAACGAACTTCGGTCTGGGGAATGGGCAGAGACGCCTTTCGTGTCATGGTAACCAACACGGAATCGACTGCGGGTCGTGGCCAAAAGACTTCGGGGCGTAATCGAGCGGCGATTTCAACGTCTGCGTTGAGTGAACTGATCAGGGTAAGCGGACCGAAGTCCCTGGAGCCCGGCTCAGCCGTCATGCGAAGACCGACCTCCTGTTGCACGCTGAAGCAGAGCGTGGAGACGATCGGAAAATCGACGAGCAGATTCATCACCAGCGGCGTTGCGGCCTGGTAAGGAAGATTGGCAACAAGCTTAACGTCCGGCCGCTCGGAATCGGGTAATGCGGCCAACGACGTCAGCGTCGCATCGAGTTCTTCATTGACCTTATGCTTGGACGCCAGGGCATCACCACAAATGATGTTGACGTTTTCGTTCGTCGCGAATCGGTCTTGCAGAATGGCATGGAGATCTCGATCGATCTCGATACAGATGACGCGACCGGCGCGGCACGCAAGAAGATCGGTCAACCCCCCTGTTCCCGACCCGACTTCGATGATGACGTCCGTCTCCCTGATGTCCGCCAGTTCGGCGAGTCGTCGCATCAGATTTCCGTCGATCAGGAAGTGCTGCCCAAACCGCTTCCGAGGGCGCAGACCGGCCGCCTCGAGCAACTGCTGAATATCTGACTTGGTTTGAACGTGATCTGGTTTCACGTGCGGATTCCGGTAGGTTCGCGGATCGACCATGTAAACGCGACCATGTAAACGCGACCATGCAAGCACGATCATGCGCCAGTCGCCACCATCATCATTCGGGTGAGGTGTCGTTATTCAGTGAATACTGCGTAATCGTCTGTTCGTTCACCACATTTCCGGTGTTTATCGTCGAGGCGGGTTCGAAGAGCATGATATGGCATTCATCCGCAGCCACCGGTCGATGCTCTACCCCCTTTGGAACAACAGCCATCTCACCTTGTTCAAGTTCGACCACATGATCACGAAACTCGAGCCGCATCCTACCGTTCAGGACCAGGAACAGCTCGTCCTCGTTGTCATGGTGATGCCAGTCAAACTCGCCCTTGATTTTCGCCATGCGGACATGCTGGCCATTCAGCTCGGCCACGACGCGCGGCATCCAATGTTCGTGGATCTGGGTCAGTTCATGTTGGAGGGATATCTTCTTCACGGAAACCTCTACTACGTCGGATTATCAGGGCGTGTGCCGTGCCACCCCATGTCAGCCGGAGTGTACCGACGGCGCGAGGATTCGACCAGACCGCGTGTTCGAGAACGGGTGTTGCGTGGCGGATGGAAGTCGGGACCTACGGGTCCAGGATATTGGAATGACTGGCATGACGCTGGTTGGGGTGGGCGCTGACCGTGTCTTCCCGTGCCAGGAGTCTCATCTTGTACCGGCGTTCCAGCAGGCGTCGTCGCTCCCACGGCTTGTAGCCCTCGAACGCAACCCAGGCATTGGCAGACGGATGGACAGCCTCAGCGAGAATCGAGTAGCCCTCGGGAAGCGCGACTGGTGCATCCTTCATCTTGATCTCAAACATCCATTTGAGGTTGACGCCGATGAACGGTGCATCCTCATGTTGGATGGCTTGATGGTCATCGAGGTGAACGTAGACATCGGCGCCGTTCGATCGTGTTTCGGTCACCATCAGGAATCGATGATCGAGTTGCGGTTCAGGGAGCGGTGTTCGCGCATCCGGAACATCCCAAAGTACGTGAGCCGGCCAATCGGTGTTGACGCCGGCATTCCTGGATGCCTGGAAAAACAGGTCGGCCGGATATGGTGTTCCGGCATAGGTGGTCGCAAAAGTCACAAACGAGACCAAACTGACGACACACAGACAGGAAGCGCCGGCCACGCGAACGGCACGAATCCGATGTTGTGCCCCGACAACGGTAACGAAGAGAACCAGCATGGGGATATACATCGCAATCAGCCGACCGTAGAAGACCATTTTGCCGAGTACGGACCCCATGAAGGCGTGCATACAGTATCCTCCGACGGCGGCGCTAAAGGCGACCATCGCCACCGCCGGAGGACGTAAGACTTTCCCGGACAGCCATGACACAACAATGACACCCGAAAACAGGAGCAGGCCGACGCCAACGAGTCCCTCAACGGCCACGAGGTACTTTGGAAGGAAGATCCAGGTTTCAGGCGTGTGCCCCATCGTGATCGTGCTGCCGAGGGTGGTTAGATTGTGCAGGTAGGAGGCACCGACAGCCTGTGCGAGCGTTTCGAAGAAGATCGCAATGGTCGCTCCTCCTGCAAGGAAGAGGGAGGACGCGATTGATCTCCGGTAGATCGATAGTGCAACGATCGAGTTGATCAGAACAAAAGCGTAGTACCCTGGATAGCACGCGAAGCCCATGCCTGTGAGCAGTCCGGCTCCATAGGCGTGCCAATTGTGCGTGCGACCGCTTGTTTCATATCCCGGCTCACGCTTCGGTTCTGCGGTGAGCGTAAGAATGACGAGCGCCGACAGAAAGCACAGTAGCGCCTCATCGTATGCGACGAGATGCCTGATCCACATGTTTGCATTGACAAGGAGCGAATAGCTCAGGAGCGCCATTGCCCCCGCCAGCCAATTCCTATTCGACCAGTGATAGGCGAGGAGGAACAGGCAAATCGAGATTCCCAGCGAGACGCCGACATTGACCACGCTCGCGGCATCAAAGGCCTGAAGTGATTCGGAGCTGATTCCCGTCGCATAGGACCACGTGCGTTCTGCCATCACGTGCACTGTCGCGATCAGCACATAACCTGGTCGTGCTGCAGGTACCGGCCCGCGCGATTCGAAGAGTTGTTCCACGGCGGCAGTGACGTTCCCAACCATCAGAGAATCAACGAGATCTTCTGCCGGAAGGTGGTAACGTTCGTCGCCCCACGCAAAGTGGCCTCGATCAATCAGCGTCAGACGATAGCCAGTGATGATGGTGAGCAACACGATCACGACGAACCACGGCACAGCGTTGCTACCGTGCCAAGAGGTCTTTCCCGTGTCGTTGATCGAAGTGTTTACCATCTGGCCGCTTCGCGTGTCTCTGCGTAGATCATTCCTGTGACGGTGCGACCTTCCCACTGGAACAACCTGGGAAGCCGCCCGTGACTACCATCACAGCTTTATCGGAAGGTGCACGACCTGACTGGCGACAACGGATAGACGATTCCCGAATCACGGTGGCCGCGACAGGGAATTTCTCGGATGCGACACGTTATCGGGCTTGCGCGAGGGCTTTGTCAGGGATGTTGAGGGCGAGTTGTCCCGCATGGTGCAACGCGAGCAATTCGGCCGTCATGAGGGTCGAGAATCGTCGTGATCCATTCGTACTCAGGTGCACACCATCGACAAAGTAGGGATCAAGCATCACATGCTCTACCACGCGATCGTCGTGTTCAGTCTGTTCCATCAGATCATGGGCATCACAGGTGATCAGCGGGACGTTCAGCTCGATGGCGAGGCTCTCGAGGAGATTGCGGAAATGGCAGTAATTTCTGCCGGCGGTCTCCTGAGCCAAAGCCGCCAGCATGGCCGGATGATCCGGTGCATCCAGTAGCACCACACGGAATCCCATGGCTTTGATCTGTTGGATATCCGACACGAACTTGCGAACCGGTACCGTGTCACGATCACGAACCTGAAAGCAATTCCATCGGCGCAGGCGTTCTATCGTTCCCTTGAAACCGGACGCTGTGGATTCATCCGGTTCATTGCCAAGCGCACGAAACCCCCTGCCGGTCCAGTCCGGCTTTGTAACCTGGCCGGTCAGCGAAGCGAAGCACTGCTCGAAGAAGGCTCGTTCCGGAATGAAGGCAGCCCTGACAGCGTCCACGGGTGAGAGATGCCGCAGGCGTTCGGCCATACCGACGGACCAGTAGTAGTCGGCGGAGTAATACCGATCGTAGTCTGTCCGATCCGCCAGATGATGCGGTGAAACACTCAGGACCACAACCGCCTGCGAGGCCATACGTTCCCGGTAGCGCTGCAGTGCCGTGAGCGTCATATGGCTGTCACCACCCGCGACCGCGATATTTGCGATGTGTGACTCCTCGATGGAGAGTTCCTGTGCCATGACTTCCGGATCGAGTTGGCATTCGGCCCGCGAATCTCCGGCGAGAATCAGCCATGGCGACGAGTTTGCGGTCAGCGCGTCGATCTTCTGCAGGACATCCTGGCGCAACAGTGGATTCGACGAGAGGATATGCACGAACGCCATGTGAATGACTGCGATGATCAACGCAGCCCACACGCCTCCCCATGGAATCCAGCGACGCCAGCTAGAACTGGAAGTAGATGAATGGTTTGTCATCAACTCCTCCCCAGATCACGATACCCAGAATCATGCCTGCATAGGCGAAACCTCGCGAGGTCGCCGTCAGTCGCAGTAGTTCGTCGGACCAGTCGCGGCTTCTTTGCACGAAGTACATACCGATCAGTGGAATGGTGGCAACGAGTAGTGTGAAGAGACCTGTTCCTTGCAGCGAATTGGCTCCGCTGAGGATCCACCAAGGCCAGGGTGTTACGAGCTTGCCCACCATCTGTGATACGACCGTCATGTTCGGTGCTCGAAAGATGAGCCAGCCCAGACAAACCAAATGAAAGAAGAAAATTCCGGACAACGCACGTGCCATCGGCGTTTGTGTCAATCGAACGAGCGGTTGATAACGTTTCGCGACGCTTTCCGTGAATCGGTAAACGATCAGGAGGAAACCGTGGAAGCCTCCCCAGATAACGAACGTCCAGGCAGCGCCGTGCCACAGGCCGCCGAGCAACATGGTCAACATGAGGTTCAGATTCGTTCGTGTCGGTCCCCACCGGTTGCCGCCCAGCGGAATGTACAGATAATCACGCAACCAGGATGACAGCGTCATGTGCCACCGGCGCCAGAACTCGCTGGGGTTTCGCGCCAGGTATGGCATATTGAAGTTCGGCGGCAGCGAGAAACCGAGAATCGCGGCGACACCGCGTGCCATATCCGTATAGCCGCTGAAATCGCAGTAAATCTGGATGGTGAATGCGTAAACGGCCACCAATATGGCGCCGCCGTGGTAGTAGTCAGGGTTCTCAAATATCGGATCGGCCAAGGCAGCCATCTGGTCAGCGATGACGACCTTCTTAAACAGCCCCCAAAGAAACCAGTAGCAGCCGGTGAACGCATGGTCAGGCGATAAGGATCGGTGTCGAGCGATCTGTGGAAGCAGTTCCTGGGCACGGCAAATCGGACCGGCAACAAGTTGTGGAAAGAACGCAACGAACACTGCGAACTGCAGTAAGCTGTCATGTGCATTCAGCTTCTTTCGATACACGTCTATCGTGTAACTCATCGTTTGGAACGTATAGAACGAGATACCCACGGGAAGGATGACATTCAAGAGTCGTGGTTCGTTCTGTACGCCGAGTGCGTTGAGCAAATCGCTCGCTGACTGCAGGAAGAAATCGCAGTACTTGAAACAGGCGAGGATCCCCAGATTGGTTCCGACAGACAGCAGAAGCCATGCTTTGGCGGACGAGGTCCGATGGGAT
>JBMYUM010000067.1:0-12918 GCA_049605375.1 Phycisphaerae bacterium
GATCCACTTGGAACTTATCCCAGCCCGCTAATTTCAGTGAGCTCCGCAACCAAAGATGTTCATGATTTCATGACACCTGGTACGATCCAAATCGGCTACTGTCTCGGCCACCAAACGCTCGGCATCCCATAGCGAACGCCATGCCAACGTTATGTCTCGCAACGGATTGGACGCACGAATGACCTCAACGGTCACATGGGAATGCGTAGAATATCGGCTTGTCTGCCAACGCGTACGACGTGCCGATCAAGGATCGTACCAGACCGAGTTGCGCCGAAACGCTGGACCAGGCGATGAACCGAAATCCGACCGCGACACATCAGATCGTAGCTAAGGCTGATTCATCCAGGAAAGGTCGCCGGTGTACTCGCTCTTGAGTTCAGAGGCGAATCGGAGACTGGTAGTCCGGGAAAAAATACGAAAGCTGAAATGAAACCCATAGGTTCGACTTCGCGAGATCGACGTATTGAAATTCAACGCACCGAATTTGTGGGGATACCGACCAGCAAGTTCTGGTGCATCATATAACTTGATTGTCTCTTGCGTCGCTGGTGCCGCATCGGTTTCGGCCGCTGTCGATTCCCAATATCCAACGGTCAACCAGACCTGGTCGTCGTTGCCGTCCTCATCCTTTCTGACCTCAGGAACAACAACGGCATATTCACCGTTAGTTCCGTAGACGATCGTGACCGCGTCCAGTCGTAAGTTCACGAAGACCAGCCTTGGGGGAAACCAGACCGTTGGAAAACTCAGAATTCCTGGTAACGCGGCGCGCTGGGTCCTGGGGATCTGGATCAGGACTGGTGTCAACCAGAGGGGCAGTAGGAGGGCGGCCCACAGGAACAAGGCTCGCCGTACGTGCGTTATTCTCTGCATGAATGGGCTCCGCGGTCGGCCGATACGAACCTCAGGTTCGTACGCGGCGTCCACTACGAGACCGCATTCGGGGCAATGACCACCTGCGATGCCACGCAACGCATATCCGCATTGGTTGCACAGCCACTCGTCATGCTTCACCGCGGACACGAGCCCACGCTGCAGACTCCTGACGGACGCACGAAACTGAAACGTGAAAATCACCAGTAGCAAGGCCAGAAATACGGGCGCCGACGTATTGATCATGGGGTACGAAGCCGCCCAAAACCCGTTGTCGAGCTGTGTCCAGCATTCCCATGGAAGTATGAACAGGGGCCAGACCCACCAGCTGTTCCGTGCGCTTTCCGACCAATAGCGGGTAAAGGCGAGTCGCGGTTTAAGTGTCTTCCAATAGCGAGGCCAGCCCCAAATGCGGTGCACGAACATGCAGGCGAAGAAACCGACCGTGTGGGCGATCGAAATGGCAACGAAGGACGCAAAGCCGTGTCGGGTGAATTGCCGTATCCGCCCGTCGAGCGAGTCACTTCCGTATGGATGCTCAACGGGAGCAACAAAAGGGAAGGGGAGGTCGGAATAGGCACCAAATTCCCAGGCAACGCGATGTGCCATATGGGTAACGATGGGAGATTTTACGACATCCTGAATAAAGGCCACAAGAAAGGCTGACAGCAGGAAATACTTGATTCCACTGACATCAGGCAGGCGCTGCGACGTTACGTTTCGAAACAGGCTCCAGAGTTCGCGCGCCAGGAGAAGTGTGATGACCATCTGCCCGTAAAGCCGCCACCAGGGGAGCATCTGGTCGGACATATCCGTTGGAAGAAAACCAACACCGACCAGCAAGGCGACCAGTGCCAGTACCCGACTGATTTGCCACCCGCTGATGCCCTTCGGCTGCCGCACCCACCAGAGGAGGAGGACAATCGCGAACGGAATCCAGAACGCTCTTGAGAAAATGTCGAAGTCCATGGATGACTCCAGTTTGAAATCGTGACGCTTGGTCGGATCGATGACGATCGAAGGACGCCGAGATGCTAACGGTAGGCGTCTTGATTCATCCTAGGCTTCGAAAACGCAATTGTATGCCACGGTGTACATTCTGTTTCAGCAAACGACGGTTCTCACCTTGCTCCGTTATACAAGTGAACAACGGTGGCATCGGTACCCTCGAATGGGAACCGCTACGATTCGTACTGGAAGCTGGGAGCGACCTGCTGCGATCAGCGTTTGCCGTGCATCGTAGGATGCGTCGTACGAATGCGACGTGAGTCATGCTGGCTGCGTTCCATCCGCATGTTGTGGTGGTCGGGTTCATTAGGCATGGCTCTCTCAAAGGCTGTTCCAAAAGTAGTCCCAAAGGTGGTCCCGCAGTTGGAACACACCGCGCCTCGGAGCCCGTCAGTGCTTCGAATCAACGTTGGCCGCCAAAGATGCCCGGAAACACGGGATGGCGGTGGCACAGACGCTCCGGCCCCGTCCGCTACCAATTTCGCCAGATGCTGTTAAGATGGGTCTTTCGGGAGGGAGGGGAAGGAGAGGCTCTCCAAACTGATTGGGATCGTATCCGATCGCAATCGTAGCGCGGATTGCAGCCTGGTCGGCTCAGAAGGTCTGAACAGCCGCGTATTCCGGTCAGGTACGGCAAACTCCATCCTCTCATTTGTGCGAATGCAGGATGCCTTCAAGGCCTAACGGCGATCGCCGCCTGCTGTCCGATCGCACAACAATATACAAGCGAGGATTTGCAGGGCCGCTATCCTATGCGATCAGTCGGCGAGCATACGCCAGACCCGCAGGGAACGTACCGAATTGATGCAACGTGCCGTGCCGCGAGTGGGGTGAAGTTGCAAGGTGCATCGAACAGTAATTTGGGGGAGTGATTCAACCATGATAACCGCGCGCGTTCGCAGTTTCGTAGCCGGATTGGCCATCGTTTTCCTTGGCGCTACCGATTGGGCGTCGCCAACGACCGCCGTTGCCGGCGAGGGTGAGCTGGTCTACAGCAATACGAATTCTGACCTCTACTTTCCACCCGGCGCGGGGCGGCGAATTGCGGACGACATTCTTACCGATGCCATTTGCAACTGCATTCTCACCCAATATTCCTTCACCGTGACCGGCAACGGTGACGGCACCGGAGAGGGGTTCACGGTTGAATACGCCATGTATGATGACTGCCCCAATGGCGGGGGGGCCATCATTCCGGGAACCGAAGGTGTCGTCGAACTTCCGGACAACGGTACC
The DNA here is from genome assembly GCA_049605375.1 of Phycisphaerae bacterium. GTDB lineage: Bacteria > Planctomycetota > Phycisphaerae > UBA1845 > UBA1845 > JADFOB01. Next base: position 3,121 of record JBMYUM010000067.1, read on the forward strand.
CATCTTGTGACGCATATTCCGACTGACAAGAACCTGGCACTGCCGAACCCGATCTGGCTCGCCGTCGAATTTGACAACAGCGTTGGAGGTTGGTTGGTCGGATCACCACCGGAAGTCGGCTTCTCGGATGACATCTACGACTTTCCGCAATTTGATTGTGAGGCATCCCTTTCAGGCAATCTCTTCGCCAGCTTTGATGCACAGATTTATTGCACCACGTTTCCGCCGGAACCCGCAAACATGCCGCTTCCTTTGGATGGCGAGAAGGAAGTCTCAGATACGCCTGTCCTGACGTGGAACAATCCACTGTCTTTCGAATACACTGATCCCCAGCCACAACAGGTGATCCATCCTGAAGATTTTGTGGATGGCACGAAACATCCGAGCTTCTTCCTGGAAGCGTTTCAAACGGCGATCGATCGCGGTGAAGTCGAAGACCCGCGCAACAAGCCTTTTCCACAGCTGCCGGTGTCTCAGACTTTCGGTCATGTGGCAGGCATTGGTGCGCCGCCCGTAACGGATGACGACCTCTATCTGTTCGAAGACACCAATGATCTTCTTGCCAATCCGTTTTCGCTCGGGCAGGCTCTTGAGCTGATGCGCGTAGCCACCGTTGAAGTCCTCACGGAGTATGGTGACAGCTACGACTTCGTTGCCTTCTTTCTCAATTTTCAGCCCGACCCCGGCAGTCAGTTCGGCGGTGCGTTCTATTCCGGGCTTGCCAATGATGTCGATGGGATCGGGGTTGGCGAATTCAGTAACCTGAACCAATTCGGGCTGCCTGTCGAGCGTCTCCAGGGCTGGGTCATGATGTGGAACCAGGCCAGCTGGAGCACCAACCAATTCTCCTTTGCACAGCTTGTTCTCGGCCAGGAATTTCAGCATCGATTTGGTATGTACCTCGCGCCGCTTCCCGTGTCGGAAGGTGGCATTTTCCGTCCACTGCAGGGACAGGACGACGGCCTTTGCGGTCGGTCGGGGCACTGGAACTTCCGTGTTGATGGACAGGGATCCGGTATGGAGATTGCAGATTGGACTGGTTCTAACCCAGCCATTCGCCAAGGCGGTACCCTGAATTATAACACCGACATTCCAGACAGCGTGTTCAGTTACCCCGACCTGTACCTCATGGGTTATGTATCGGGTGAAGAGATGGACAACAACTCTTCGGAGCTGCGTTACATGGACGAGAACTTCAACTGCAGTTCTCCCTACGACGGTCCGATCTCCACCTGGAACTCCACTGACATCAAATCAGAGAACGGCGTCCGTGTGCCGTCGAGTTTCCTTGCACAAAAGAACTTCAGCACCGCCTGGGTGGTCATCCACCGTCCGGGGGCACCGCCGACGACATCGCAGATGAATCGCATGACGACGATTCTTAACCATTGGAATGATGCATGGGTCACGTCGACACTCGGCCGCGGTGTCATGACCAATGTGCTTTCGCCACCGGACCCGTGTGATCCGACGTACGACGTGTTAGTCGATACCGTTAACCCACCGGTCCAGAAGGCATGCAGCAACGTAACATCGACGGCGTGTGAGCCAGGATTGCTGGCTTCCGAAACAACCCACTACTGGCAGGTCATCACGCAACAACCAGGTGCGCAGAGCGAGAGTGAAATCTGGTCGTTTACCACGGAAGCGTGCGGCCCGGCATCTGCGCCGACCAGCCCGTCGCCGGGTGACAATGCCAATGGTGTCGAATTGTCGACAGAATTGACCTGGTCCGGCGGCAACAACGTTGCTGGTGGCGGTGGGGAATTTTGTGCGACGACCTATGATGTCTTTTTCGGTCAGGACAATCCACCAACACAGATGATCTGCGGTGGCGTCAGCATTCAAGCCTGTGACGCACCGTTGCTTGAGCCTGACACGGTCTACTACTGGCAGGTCGAAGCCAACACGCCAGGTGGCGCCGAGCGCAGCCCAGTCTGGAGCTTCACTTCGCGTCCTTGTTCCATTCCGGTGGAAGCAAGACTTCCCTTCCCGGCAGATGGCTCGGGCAACATTGATGTCAATACACCCCTTTCGTGGAACAATGAGAACAAGGTGGTCACATTCAATGAAGTGGGCGGTGGAGCACTGCTGAACGGGCTGACCATCGCCAACGTCACGTTTGAGTCGAACGCGGGGGCATTCGTGCTCGATATCGACGCGGGTAGTCAGTTCCTCACATTCCCGGCCGCGATTCAAGGTGAACCCATTGAGCCCATTGCGTTGAACTTCCAGGACCCCGTCTACACGGTGAGTTTTGCCTACCTGTTCAGTTTGCTGGCGAATGATCCGACCGCGGTTGAGGCGACATTCCTCAGTCCTGAGAATGAGGTCATTGACGTCGTCATTGGTGGAGCCATGAGCTTTGGCGGTTTTGGTGCCGAGGGCGTCATCGATTATGTGTCATCAACGCCGGTTGCCAGAGTGGAACTGAACTTCACTTACGAAGGCGCCGAGTTCATGGCGTTGGACAACATCGGCTACAACACGGTTCCTGTCGTCGGCGAAATCTGTGACAGTGAAACCAACGCAGCTACTTCGGTTTCCAAAGTCTCGAAACGACAGGCATCCACGGCAAGCGGTACGCGGGTTCGATCGGAATCCTGGGTACAACTACAGGAACGCATCACCGGCTCGTTGTCTGAACCACGTATGCCGGCTGACGCAAGCCAGGCCGCGAGCACCGGCGGAATTGCCGGCGGTATCGCCTGTCCACCGAGCTATGACGTCTACTTTGGCGAGGATAATCCCCCGAAGACGCTCCTCTGCTCGGGTTTGACCAACGTTCAGTGTCAGCCTCCGGAGCTCGAGCCCAACAGGACGTACTTCTGGCAAGTCATGACGCGTGCACCGGGGCAGATCAATCCTGGTCCCGTCTGGTCGTTCTCAACACCATGTCAGCTTGTCGATTCTTCGCCGGCGCCGTGCGGCATCGATGCTCGACAGAATTTCGACATCGTGCAACCGGCCGTTCCGCAAGGATGGCGATTCTTCAACCTCGAATATGCATGTAGTGTCGAGGGCTCGCAGTCTCAGAATTTCGAGATCACGGTCCAGGAGGGCGCACCTCCATTTGTGCTTGACGTTAGTGGTTTTGGCAACGAAGCGACGGTCGAGTTGCTGTCGCCCATTCCTCCGGGACAGTGGACCTGTATTCGTCGAAGCTGCACGACGGGGACCGCTTGCCTCGGCTCGCTGCCAGGTGACGTCAATGGTGACCGCGTTGCCGATTTCGAAGACGTCATGACCCTGCGCGATCATCTTGATGGTGAGATTACGCTTGGCATGCACCAAGTTGATATCAATCACAGCAACGAGGTTGGTCCGGAAGATCTGCTTCGCCTTATTGACCTGCTTAATGGTGGTGGGGCGTATGAAGCGTGGCATGGTGAAACGCTGGGCGACTGCAAGAGCTTGCCGTAACGCTGTGTTTGTCCGGTAATTGTCGTCACGCTGTCCGCGAGAACGATTTCTATTGAATTACCGGTCTGCATGGGCTACAAGTTTGTTTCGGCGATCCGCATAGCGTAGCGGATTGCCGTTCGGCACGCGCTGTCGTGCCGGAGTGGATCTCCGAAATCCAAACTGCGCGAAGGGAAGTTCAAGTCTTGGTGATTCTACCTCTCAGACTTCTTCCATTCATAGGGGGGATGCTCGAATTCACCGATGCGTGAGTCGACGCGTGCATCGTTGCCGATGCGTTGCCTTGCGGCGGCAGTGGCAAACGACTGACCGTCTTACGATCGTTAGATTCGGACGCGACAACGCCGATGCTCGGCACGAGGGGCTTACCAAATGCTTAATTCAATGGTCAGGGACAGTCTGCGAATCCAGTACCTTGTCATGCTTGCCACCCTTGTCGTAAGTGGAGGTGTTTTTGCGCAGCAGTTCGTCGACGAAACATCGACACGCTTCCCATCACCCAATCCGACGGATTACACCAATCAGCTCACGATTGGTGACATTGATAACGACAACGATCTCGACATCATTTTTGCAAACGGTCCGGGGTTTTCGTCACCCGGCACCCCCGAGGTGCTGCGGATCTTCGTCAACGACGGTACCGGTGTTTTCACCGATAACACACTGAGTGCGACCGGCAATTTTTCCGGTTGGTTTCGGGGTGTCGAGATGGGAGATGCTGATAACGACGGTGACCTTGACCTGATTGCGGTTCAGGACTTCGGCGAACTGCCACGTCTGCTGATCAACAACGGTAACGGTCGGTTTGAAAGTGCGCAGACGTTTCGCTTGCCGGATATTGAGCTCAGCAGTTCCCGGGCACAGTTTGGCGATATTGACAATGACGGTGACCTTGATCTGTTTTTGACCAGCGGTACCACGAGTCGCTTTACCTGCGGTCAGTATCGGGTGTACGAAAACGACGGAAAGGGCTTCTATACAGACGTAACGGCTACAAATTTCCCTGTCGGAAGCGTCTGCAACAACATGGATTGCATTTTTGGAGACATCGATAACGACTTCGATATTGATATCCGAACGGCATCGACAGGTAATAACAACAGTCGACTGTATAAGAATGATGGTACCGGCGTTTTCACGCAGGTAGCCAGCCCATCTGACAGTACATGCTATTCATATGACTTTGGTGACATAGATGGGGACGGTGACCTCGACCTGCTTGGTGCGAACGGCCTATCGGGATCCAGCTCGGACATTCTTCTCGAGAACGACGGGACTGGCGTTTACACCAACGTCTCGTCCAACATCTCCTCGAACTTCAATGTCGACGACAACGACTCCAAATTCTTCGACTACGATAACGATGGTCATCTTGACCTGCTCATCGGTCGTATTGGTGGTGTTGAGAGAATCTACCGAAACGATGGCGCTGGAAATTTCACGCTGACATCCGGTGTGCTCAACAGTGCCAATGATTCAACACTCGACGTGATGGTTGCTGATTTGAACAACGACGGCAGGCTTGACATCGTGACCGGCCAGGGAGAATCAGGAAACTACCAGAACCGCATCTACATGAACACGGGGCCGCAGGACACGCGGGCACCACGAATCATTCGCACCGAACAGCATCCCGATACAACGGAACCAGGGCCATACGTCGTCCGCGCCTTGATTCTTGATGACATGACCTCTGACAGAAACTTCTTTGATAAGGGGATTTTCGTCAATTATACCGTCAACGGTGGTGAGCTTCAGCAGGTCGAAATGAAGTTCAGTGGGGGGCAGGTCTATCGCGGTGCCATCCCCAATCAGCCGGGCAAGATCACCATCGAGTATTACGTCACGGCGACTGATTATAACAACAATACCGGCACGGGAGACACGCTTTCGTTCAATGCAAGTGGTGGTGACATCGCGATGGCACCAATGGCGGAAGATTCGCTTGCCGCAGACTGCGATAACGATGAGGCCTGTGCGAACTCGTCCGTTTGCCGTGGTGGACGTTGCTACGTGCCCAAGAACCGGTTTCTTTCGGTCGCGTCCAATCCTCTGAATGCGGCTGCCACCGCGCGTCGTGTCAGTCTTGATCTTGGTGGCTCTACGCAAGTTCTGGGGTGGATGGGGCAACCCGATGGCGACGGTCTTTCCCGCATCGAGGACACACCTGTCTTCCTTGATTGGTCTGGACAGGGAGTCGTTCAGCTTGGCGACTGTGAAATCGTGCCCGGCACGCAGTACCTTGTTGAGAACATCTTCGAGGGTGTTGATGTTGGCAACGAACAGCTGTACTCCGAGCCGCTGGCCCTCCCAACGGTCGCCGTTTGGGGCGACGTCAAAGGGGGAAGCGGTTCACCGCCCAACGGCGTGGCCAACTTCGAAGACATTCAGGAGTGTGTATTGGGCTTTCAGGCCAGCAGCCAGTTGCCTGTGACCTGGCTGGACCTCGATCCGCAGGCACCAAACCTGACGATCAACTTTGCGGATGTGCAAATGACCGTACTGGGCTTCCAGGTGCAGGGTTATCCGTTCAGTGCACCGGCGGATTGCCCCTGATCGAGTTATCCGCCAAACGCACTCCCTTGTCGTATCGGTGGTTACGAGCCGCTCGGCGCATCCGACGCGCGTTCGTCGGGCTTCCCATCTGATACCGGATCCGGTGCCGGCTCATCCAGCGGTTCGTAATGATCGTCGTAGATGTCACCGATGTCTGTTCGGTCAACATCAAACCGAAGCAAGAGGTACGCGGCTGTGCTGTAGGAATAGAACAGCGATGCCAGGAAGCCCCACACCAAAGCAATAACCAGGCTGACAGCTACCCCGACAAGCGAAGCAGAAATCGTCTCATTCCATGCCAGGTCGGCGAAGGCCGGCCACGTGTGCAGGTTGTCAGGGCCGGCAAAGACCCAGATTCGCTCCAGTTTGTTAGCCGATGGCTCGCTTGCGCCCCAGAGTCCCGGCGAAGATCCGAATCCCACCACCGTACGCATCATGAACAGGCCGGCGTAAGCAGTCCACCTGACAATGCCCCACGCGACGGATGTTAACAGCAGGGCAACGAGCCCGTACACAATCGTCTTCCACGGACGACGAAAAATATAAGACATGCTGCAGGCGAAGGCGTCGAAAGCATCCGCGCCGTCGACCGCAATCGATGGCCAAAACAGAACGCCGGCAACCACGAGGCCGGTCAGAAGTACAACCAGAACAACGCCGCCAAGGGCAAAGAACAGTGCGAGGACCCCGAAGAGAACATCACCGATCAGCGGTATCCAGAGTACCAGCCCACCGAACAGAAACAGCAGGACGGCCAGTATGACAAACATGATGAGCGGAATGCATGGCGCCGCGACAAAGCCGCCGAGGTAACGTGGCTTGACGAATGTGATCGCGTCTGCTGCGGTGATCTTTTCATCACGGGTGAGTCGCGTGCCAACCAGGCGACAAATGGCACCGCCCACGAAAGACCAAATCAACAACGATCCACCCAGAAAGAAACAGCCGAATACCGGGTAGGCGTAGGGGAGCCACCACAAGCCATAGAGGAAGGACTGTGCAGCTTCCATCCGAGACAATCCGGCTGTTGCCGACGTGGGAATTCCGGGCACCTGCAACAGGGTACGCAGGGCAGTGGCCTGGTGGTCACGCCACACCGTGAAGGGGTTCAAATCTCCTTCCGGAACGTCGTAGGGCAGACCGGTGATATGACTGACGGCGAAATCGTTAATCGCCGCAGCACCGATGGTCTCACCGCCGGACGACCAGATCACGCCCAGGCAGGTTCCCCAGATCACGCTTGCGATCACACCCAAGGTGGCCAGACCCCAGGTGGGAAGCTGGATAAAGAGAGCCCGCACCAGTAGCGGAATTCCGATCACATCAACCCAGGTCCGTTCTGGGATTCCGTTCGAGCCGCCAGCAGCCGTATTCATCGTCGCCTCATCCATCCTATGGTCACCAAAACTCCTATGACGTGCCGGGAGTATAGCCTAACCAGTCGACCTCTCAACGTCGTTTTCGAAGAGAGGACGCAGCATTCGCGGAAAATAGAGAAGGGCGATACCGGCCATGGCGGCCTACCGTTCATGGGCCGGATTGGCCCGCTGCGACCAATTGGTCGACGAAATTCCCAACCTCCGCCACCATGGTGACTTGGTCTTTGCCGACCGCGTCGGCTTCCATCATGCGTCGCACGATCGCGCTGCCCACGATCGCGCCGTCGGCGAACTGACAGACCTCGGTGACATGTTCCGGCGTGCTGATGCCAAACCCCACACAGATCGGCAGCGAGCTTTCGCTCTGGAGCCGCGCGACATCGTCGCGAAGAGAGGCAGCCAATGCCGCGCGTTCACCGGTGATGCCGGCCCGCGCGATTTGATAAAGGAACCCGGATGTTGATTGGATGATCGCGTGGCGTCGTGCACCAGACGTGGTCGGTGCAATCAAGCCGATACACATCAATCCAGCAGCCGTAACCTGTGCGCTGATCGTCGCTACTTCTTCGACGGGAACATCAGGCAGAATGACGCCGTCAAAACCAAAGCGTGACAGATCCGCGAAGAATTTCTCCGGTCCGTATCGAAACACCAGTGTATAGGAAACCATGGCGACGAGTGCAGCGTTGATTGATGATCGCGCTTCACCGATCTGCTGCAGGCATGGTTCAACACGAAAGCCACGCTGCAAGGCACGCCAGAACGAATCTTGAATCACAGGGCCGTCGGCAATGGAATCAGAGAAGGGGATACCAACTTCAATGATCGGCGCACCTGCATCCGCACAGCGCTTCAACAAGGCGATTGTCGTCGTCGTATCCGGAAAACCCGCTGTGACATAAGGCATCACGCATTTGCGATTGGCCTTCTTGTTCTCTTCAAACGTTGCTTGAATACGGTTCGTGTTCATCGCGAATGACGGTGCCTTTCTTCAGTCGTTGATTCGTCTAAAGCAATAGACTAAACAGTGTCGATTGACTCTGAAAGTCAAGGGCCAAACTGGTTATTATGTGCTTATTTCGAACAAACTCGTGCCTTCTTTCTTTCGAACAAAGCTTGGAATGGACACGCGGGCAACACTATAATCAGGCATCTGAAACGGCGCATGCTTTCGTGCTCGACAGGACGCGTATCGTTGGCTGGAACCTTTAAGGGAACCCTGGGAGGTCAGGCATTGAGCGTAGACGGCGTACCGGCCCCTTTGAGGCTGGCGGTCAGAACACTCGCCGACCACCCCCGTTATAGTTGGGGTTCCGTCCGTTGGCGTCCATCGGCAACGACGGTTGCGCTGTTGCTATCAAAGGGGCTTTGCTTCATGCAAAGCCCCCTACTTTTGCGCTCATACCAATGCGTCCGATACGCATGCGTTACGCGGCCATGAACGCGTCGAAGCCTTTCCCATTCATAGTATTACCAACTCGCCATGGCTACGCGGCGGTCGCATTGCCGACGCACCTTGCTGTACGAACCGCCGTCACTCCAGCAAACAAAGTCTCGGGTCGATAAATCGACAGTTCGACCATGCGATAGGCCGATAAGACAATTGGTCGATAACAACAGTTGATCGCATGCAGGCAAGTGGGGCCGTCAGCGGATGAGTCTTTCTGTCGGCTATTGCCCGTGACTATTGCCCATGACATCCGGTGGTATACTTCGAGCCATGCACAAAGCCATCCTTTTTGAAGATCGCGGTGTTACCAACTGGCTTCCGCTCACCTATTGGCGGAGCTTCGCATCCCTGGAATGGGGTATCAAGACTGTCGCGTCACACCTCTCCGATACGCTCCAACTCGATATCGAGTCCTGGTGGACAAGCCCGTGGACGGCGGACGTATCGCAGTCCCGCTGTTCGTGCCCCGTCAATCAACAGATCGATGCCGAAGGAAGCGACGCGATTGTATTCGTCAATATGCGTTGGTTACCGGACATCGCGAATGGGAAGGATGGGAATGGTCTCCGCCTTGCTCAGGCCATGGAAGAAGTCGCCCAGGGACACGGGCATGGCACCGCTGGAGTCCTTGATGGAAAGATGGCCTGGCTGGCGCTGAATCGTGCAACAGCGCGCACGCACACGCCCGATTCGATGTTTGCCGCGGTCGATCTCGATACCATTGCTGGAAAAGCGACGAGGGTTGCTTGTGACGGTCAATGGCTCGACTATCCCTGGGACGCACTGGACAAACGCGTAGAACTGATCAACGCATACTATGATCAGATCAACGGGGACAGCGCAGCTTCGGGAGTCGTCATGGCAGGGGATCGTGTCCAACTGCACGGGACCGCGGTCGTTCGTGACGAAGAGGGGCCCGTTATTCTCGCAGACGGCGTGACCATCGGTCCGAACGCCGTTGTCGATGGTCCGATCATCATCGGTGCGAAC
>JBMYUM010000068.1:0-4235 GCA_049605375.1 Phycisphaerae bacterium
CTCCAGCTTCGTAAATGCTTCAGCGTGTCGGGAGCCTGCCTTCGGGATGCAGACGAGATGATCGGTTTCGGCCGGATCGTCGGCTTGCGGTGGTACAAGAGTCACATCGAAGTGCTTCAGAATCTTGTCGCGCTTCTGACCGAACGGCAGGGGGAACGGGGCACGATCGAGATCGAAGAAGTCGACTTTCTCGCCAGGCTTGACGTATTCATAACGTGTCACCTGCTTGAGGCGCGACTGCGCTTCCCACAGCCATCGTCCGTCAAACAGATACCATTGTTTGCCCCATCGCGAGCCGTCGACCACATTCTTCTCAAAATAAATCATCCAGAGAGGATTGGGATCGGTCATCAGGAACTGAATCGTTCCCTCACGTTCGCTCTTGGTCAGTTCGATCATGTGCTCGTCGACCAATTTGATGGTGCATTTGATGTTTCGCAGTCCCTGGTCTCGCTGTTCAAGACGACCGAGGATTTCGTGCACCTTGGGGTCGACGGAAGCGGAAGACGGCTTCGCCGGTTGCGGTTTGACGCCGGTGGAATCCCCGAGGGCGACAAGTGGACACAAACAGAGTGCGGTCACAGTCATCCAACAATTCGATGTAAGGGTGAATTGGCGCAACGTCGTTCCTCCTGCACATGGCTGACTTTTTCCGATCACCCGGCACGGTCGATGCCGTACCCCGGCAGGGCGATCCGTTGCCAGTCCCGGCTTATAATTCTATCTTCTCCGGACGGCAACCATGCGACCGGCGTGCGCCGACTGTCACCCGAAGGTGCAGATGGCCGTAGCGATCCGTTTTCTTCAGCATTGGGTCACGTATTTGTTGGGAGACTTCCGCCATGGGTTTTTTTGTTCAGGGAATACTCACATTCATCTTTTTGCTCAGTATCGGGCCATGCGTGGCTGACATTCCGACAGGTCTCGACTTTTTCGAGATGCAACAGCAGCTCGACATGCCGCAGGGGCTCGTCCACTGTACAGCAGGCTCTGAGGTGCGGCAGGCTGACCCGTTGGAAAGGCCTGATCCGGCCCTCTATCGTGACAACTATGTGGCCGCCGCCAATCAGACGCGGGGGCTGGCTGGAAAATTCCAGCGCCCGGTCATGCGTTTGTGACGTGGCGATAAGACCGCTATACTGAATGGAACAGCGAGTCGCCACTCTTCTGAGAAAAAGACCACGCGCCGCAACCGCCAATCAACAGCAACAGGAGCTTCCACCGTGGACAATCCGATCGCAGATCGCGTTAAGACACTCAAACAATCTGACATTCGTCGCTTTTCCGCTATCTGTGCCGCCATGAATGGTGTGAATTTGTCGCAGGGTGTGTGCGACCAGCCCGCACCGGATGCCGTCAAGTCTGCCGCCAAAAAGGCAATTGACGATGATCATGCCATCTACACCAACCTGCGTGGAACCGCTGAGTTGCGACAGGCCATCGCCGACAAGATGAAGAACTTCAACGGCGTTACCTGTGACCCGGAAGAGAACATTGCCGTAACGGTCGGGAGTGCCGGCTCATTCGCCTGTACCGCACTGTCGGTGCTCAATCCGGGCGACGAGGTCATTGTCTTTTCACCTTACTACAGCTACCACGTCAATCTTCTCAAATTGTTCGGTATCGGGGTGCAGTTCGTCGATCTCAAGCCGCCGGCGTGGGATTACGATGATGCTGCGTTGCAAGCAGCCTTCACGGATAAAACAAAGGCCATCCTGGTCTGCACGCCCAACAACCCGACCGGAAAAGTCTACAACGAAGCGGAACTCAATCGAATCATCGAGCTGGCACATCAACACAACGTCTGGGTGCTGACCGACGAAATCTACGAATACATCACCTACGGCAAGCCGCACATCAGTGCTGCCCGTCTTCCGGGTGCGGAAGAGCGGACCATCACCATCAGCGGTGCCTCGAAGACCTATGCCGTCACCGGATGGCGCATTGGCTACTGTGTCGGGCCGGCCGACATCATCAGCCGCATCTCCGTGGTCAATGACCTGCTCTACATTTGCGCACCGGCGCCGATGCAGTACGGCATCGAGGCCGGTATGCGACTGCCGGACGCGTACTACAAGGAAATGTGTGACGACTACCTCGCGAAGCGTGAGATGCTCGTCGACACCCTTCGCGCGATCGACTTCGATCCCTATGTGCCGGAAGGCAGCTACTACCTGCTTGCTGCGTTCGATCGGAAACGCTGGAGTGACGCCACGGTGGCGACGGAAGCAATTCTGAAGGAGGTCGGTGTTGCCACGGTGCCGGGTGCGGCGTTCTACCGCGATCCGGAGTTCGGCCAGAACCAGCTCCGATTCTGCTACGCGAAGAAAATGGCAGATCTTGAGGAAGCATGCCGTCGACTCAGACGTCTGGGGCAGGGGATCACGGCCTGACGACCGTCGATCCCGTTCCCTCTCGGGCGTGCCCGCCAGCGGTCGTATTCCCTCGCGGTGGTGCGATAATGCCCAGGCCCGTCCCCGCGGTTTGCGCGTATGTCGATTCGTGTTAAATTCATGGGATATCTGGGTCAGTGGGGCATAAACGCCTACGATGGTTAGTATAGGAATAAAGAACGCTGCTTTCGGTCTGGGTTGACCGTCAGCGGGCAGTGCAAGATCTGCCGTTTTACCGCCGGAGCGACATTGTGAATATGAACCGTAAACCTTGGTGTGGCGTTGTAACCCTTGTTCTTGCTTGGGTTTGTGCGCCTGTGGTGGCCCTTGATCTGGGTGATGTGGCGCCGCCTTTGACGATTGCCGAGTGGGTCCAGGGCAAGTCGATCGAAAGTCTGGGGAAGAAGAAGGACAAACTGCACCTGGTCGAATTCTGGGCTGTGTGGTGTCCGCCCTGCAAGATGAGCATTCCACGTCTGACAGACCTTCAGAAGAAGTACGATAAAGATCTCGTCATCGTCGGTGTGACCGTTCCGGATAATCGCGGCAACAACCCCGATGCCATCCGGAAGTTCTGCAAAGACCAGGGCGACGAGATGGCGTACGCCGTTGCTATCGACAAATCGCAGGCAACCTCGAATGCCTACATGCGGTCATCGAACATCATGGGTATTCCGTTTGCCTTCCTTGTGGACCGTGAAGGCCGCGTAGCATGGATGGGGAGCCCGCTTGATCCCGAACTCGACAGCGTTGTCGGTCGTGTTGCATCCGGTGACTACGATGTCGATCGTGCCAAGATTGAAGCTGTTGTTCAGGAACGTTTGCAGCGCGTTCTGCAGGCCGCCCAATATGGTCAGCCAGAGATCGCACGTGAAGGCCTGGTCGACATTCTCAAGCTGGACCCGGCCAACGATCTTGCCATGGAATTTCTGATGAACATTCACGTGGACGCACTTGGTGATCGCGCCGGCTTCCGCAAATGGGTTGAATCGCACATCGATGAACACGGTGACGACGCCGTCGTGATGACGAATCTGGCCTGGACGCTGTGCGCCATTCCCAAGCTCGCCGATCGCTCTCCGGATCTCGCACTCGATGCCGCCAGCAAGGCTTATCAGGCATCGAAGAGTAAGGACCCGTCGGCCATCTCGATCTATGCCAAGGCGGTCTACCAGCTCGGCGATCTCGACAAAGCCATTGCGTTGCAGGAATCGGCTGTTGAAGCGGCAGACGGAAAGAATGATCGACCCTTCCGCGACATTCTGGAACACTACAAGCGTTGTCGTGATCTGAAGTCTTCGGTCAACTAGCATCTACGAACGAAAGGGGAGTTACGGATGGCGGCCTTTCCCTATGGCTACCTGTTTGTGGGAATCATGGTCGCTGTGATCGTGCTCCTCTTTACGTCGTCTGAGAAGGACGGCCCCGTCTGCAAGAGCTGCAGCAAACGAAATCGCATTGGCGCGCAGTTCTGCGGCCAGTGCGGTGAACATCTGCACACCGCTCACTGACTCTGATCTATGGGGTCGTCTTCAGTCATCGCTCCCACATCAGCGCGAAGCATCCAACGCTCGCTCCTCACCTGGTATGACGAGAACAAACGGGATCTCCCCTGGCGCCGCCGGGCGGGAGATCCTTATGCGCAATGGGTCGCGGAGATCATGCTCCAGCAGACACGGGTCGAAACCGTGATGCCCTATTATCTCCGTTTCATGGACCGATTCCCCGATGTGGAAAAACTCGCACGGGCGCGCCATGAGAGCGTCTTGAAGCATTGGGAAGGGCTCGGCTACTACCGACGCGCGTTATTGCTCCATGAGGGTGCCAAACAGGTGCGTGCGT
>JBMYUM010000068.1:4245-12890 GCA_049605375.1 Phycisphaerae bacterium
ATGCCGGAGTCGGCCGAGACGTTGCAAGAGGTCTCCGGAATCGGGGACTACACGGCCGCTGCAATTGCATCCATCGCCTTTGGTGAACCCGCTGCCGCCGTTGACGGCAACGTGTGCCGTGTCGTGGCACGACTCTTCGCCATTGAAGAGAACATCCTGACCAATCGTGGTCGCTCGGCGGTCAAGCACTTTGCCGAGCAACTGCTCCCACACGACCGCCCGGGCGATTTCAACCAGGCCTGGATGGATCTCGGAAGTTCAATCTGCACACCCAAGACGCCCCGATGCCTCCTCTGCCCGCTGAAAGAACATTGTCGTTCCTTTGCGGAAGGACGTGTCGCGGAGTTTCCTGTTCGCGAATCCAAGACCATTGTGAAGGATGAAGCCTTACTCGTGCTTCTTCTGATCTGCAATGGTGAATACCTTGTACGACGCAGGCCGCGCGGCGGACTCTGGTCGGGGCTGTGGGAATTCCCGAACGTGGTGACAACGCCCGCCGCAAGCACCAAGCCTGTCAATCGCAAACCCAAGGGTGGGCAAGCTGCCCAGCGACGAGCGGCCCAGGCTTTACCCGGGGACGAAGCCGCTGCACTTCTCACAAGCATGGGAATGCAAGCCGACGATGCCGGTCGTCCCGAGGACTTCGAATGCCTGGGAGAAGTAACGCATCAACTGTCCCACCGAAATCTCTCATTCTCAGTTTGGCGCGGTGAGTTATCCGCAGGATTCGAACCGGAGGATACAGCCTATCGCTGGGTCAGCCCTGCCGCGTTCGCCAAACTCTCAGTCTCAACCGCCCACCGTAAGATCTGGAAACTGGTCGACAACCTCTAGGCCATGTCGGCACGTCGACGGGAATGGCATGATGGTTTCGGAATCACCGCAAGTCGAGGCGTCCACCTGCCATGCCGATGTCTATGACAGGGAACCTGATCAACAAACATGATGAGGCAAGGATCATGCGCGTCACATCATTCGACAAGACGGAACTCGACGTGGGTATATTCGGAGACGGCGAACCGGTCATCCTGCTGCACGCCTTCATGCTTCATGCGGAACAGAACTGGATTGAAACGGGTGTCGCGCAGGCGATTGTCGACGCCGGACGGCAAGTTGTCCTGATCGATGCCCGTGGTCACGGTGACTCGGACTGCCCTCATGATCCGGCCCGTTACGCCGATCGCGCCATGGCGCGCGATGTCCTTTCCGTCATGAAGACGTTGGACCTTCATCCCGCTGACCTTGTCGGTTATTCCATGGGCGCCGGTCAGGCAGTGGAAGTTGCCATGATCGAGAGTGCCAAAGTACGAAGCCTCGTCCTTGCCGGCTTCAGCCTGTACGAGCCGGACTGGCAATGGTCCGCTGAAGATCGACGTGCCGAGGCTGACAACCTGCGCGAAGAGAATCCTGATCATCCGGGCTTCTATCGGCAATTTGCGGATGAAGAGGGGGGAGACCGCTTCGCGTTCGCTGCCCGGATCGAGGGTGCGGAATTCCCGGAATATCGAATCGATGATCTGTCTGCGCTACCCATGCAGGTGACTGTCATCAACGGCGAACATGATTTTGACGCCGACGTGGCGGCCGCGCCGTTTCCATCCGGCAAGGCGATGACCATTCCTGGTGATCACATCAGCGCGATTTGGGAATCGGCGTTTGCCGATGCAATTGTCAAATCACTGACTGAGCCCGGCAGCACTCACCAGGGCATGGAACTGATGGCGAAAGACAACCGTTCCGCTCGCCAGCAGCAGTAACACACAGATCAGCAAGCCCCACTCTGAAACCGCAGGGATGGCGGGTGTACCGCCGTCACAAGTTGCCGGTGGCTCTGGTGAGCCCGGTTCCGTCCACAGTTCGGCGAACAGATCAAAGTCGGTGCATGACACGCTGTTGTCATCATCAAGGTCGAAGTTGCAGCGACACTCATCCGACGGTTGACCGACTGCAACGAGGCAGGCTTCAAGAAAGTGCAGGTCGCTATCATCGACCAGATTGTCGCCGTTGAAGTCGCCATCGATGACCGCATTGGATGGCACGCTGAGTGGGTCACCCGGATGGGAACAGGCATCAAGCTCGTCGCGGTCGAAGTGGCCGTCTTCGTCCCGGTCAATACCGATACGGGTAACGGAAATCGTGGGGACAATGGTATACGTCAGTTCCGAGCCGTTCGCAGCCAACGCCTCCAGTTGACCGGCAGTCAGCGACTCACCGCTTCGGTCCGCTTGGAATGTTCCACCGATCTGATAAGCGTATCCGCGTACTTCGTTCGCCACGAGGCCCTTGGCAATGAGTCCGACGTCCCCGCTTTCCGCCATGGCGATCATCTCGTCAACCGATAAGGTCGGAATCTGGCCGGCGATGGCAGCGGGCGGAAGTGTCGCCTGTTGCCCGACGGCAGCGTGAGAATCCTGACTTGCCGTGCCAGGCAACTCCAATGGTGTCGCGGGTGAGCCGGAAGGAAGATCGGAGCCGGAGAACGCCAGCATGAACGCGACGAGATCCGCAACCTCCTGATCAGAGGCGACGCTGAAGACCGGTTCGCTCACGAACCGTGCGATGCTGTCGACGCTTCCATCGTGAAGGAAGCCGAACCCTGCAAGATTCGTACCCTGTGTCGTTTCAAACCCGACTTTGTCGTAGAGGTTTCGCAGCTGCGGCGTCTTGATACTGACATTCGTCGATCCGTCCGTCGACACGAGAGCATGATGAAGTTCGCCGTTGGGTCCGGGTGCCATGGGCTGGAAGGAGACGCCGCTGAAGGCGTAATTACTGCCCATGCCTGTCGGCAAGGTGTGGCAGCTGACGCATTCGACGCCATCCAGGCCGGCCGTGCGGTAAAGATCCAAGCCGTTGACAGCGTCTCCGTTTGGTAACGGCTGACCGGCCGGCCCGAATCGACCAGTTGTAAAGTGACCGGGTAAGGGAAGATTCGAAGGAAGTGTGTTGTCGAGATTTCGGAACGGGTTGGGCGGAAAGTGGATCGTCGCCAGGAAGTCCTCAAACTGCTGCATCTCATTCGCGGTCAATGTTTCATCGTCGCCGAGCAGCCCGACGAACGCATCGTTGAATTCCTCAATTCCGTCCCGATCACCGCGCCAATGATGAGGCTCCTTGCCAATAATGTCCTGCAAGGTCTGTGTTGTCATCGGCCCCTTCATCGGGTGCCAGTCCTGACAATTCGGATCGATACCATTGCCGCAATTCTGGTTGAAGGCTTTCATGGCGCCGGCCGGGTTTCCGAGATCCCATGCAAGACGATCCATCCGGGCGTCGACGTGGCACGATGCACACGACGTGTGCCCCAGGCCAGAGGTAACATGCGTGTTGTAAAGATGGCGTCGGCCGTTCTTGATCGCCGCGGGTGAGGGGTCATGGAGATTCAGATGCATGATCTCGGCACGTGTTCCCGTATCTATGACCGAAATCGAAGATTCAAATTTGTTCAGGACATAGAGTCGGCTTCGCGACTCATCCAGCACGATTCCGGTTGGACCTTCGCCCACCGCGATTTCCGATGTTCCCACCGCACGCTGGCCGGCGCCGTCAATGACAATGACATTGTCCGAACCCATGCCTGTGACATAACCCAAGGTGCCCGCGTTGTTCCAGACGATGCCCCGCGGGTCGCCCAGGGATGCGGTACGCTGCCCTTCCGGAATGGTCGAAGTCGTGTAGTCCAGATGAGGATTCAGATCACTGATAACGGCATTCCCCGGCGTATTCGGCATGAACCGAGCCAGATTGACGCGGAGGAACCGACCGTTCACGACCGGCTCAAATCGAACTTCATTGATCGCATCCGTACCAACAAGCGTGACTTCGCCCGTCCCCGGATTGACCGAGAGCGACATACACATGTTCATCAACTGACGGGCGTAATCGACCGTCAACGTGTTCGCGTTAATCATCGCCACGTCATGGTCATACAGGTCCCAGCCGGTCGGCCGTCCCGACAGATCTGCATTCGCCCCGGAAACGAGATCCGTCCAATCGCCATTGTTGTCGTCCATCCACTGGCCTGCGGCGTTCTTGCGCACGATCATGCCGACCGCCGGTGGTGCCGGATTCGCACCATTTTGTGGCGGTGAAAAGCTGTTCCCGTCGTTGGGGGGAGGATTCACGCCACCGTAAGGACCGGAAGCTTCGTTTACAGCATTGGGCGGGAAAGCACCGCCCATCAGGAAGCCGCCGCCAAGTATGGTCGTACCGTTTCCTGACTCAAATACCGCGCAGTAAACTTCACTGCCATCCGCGCTGACCGCAAGAGCGCGTGGGTCTTCGCCTTGGATGGCTATGCGCTGTGATGGAACATTGAGTGCGTTCGGATCAAACACCAGAATGGTGTTCGCTTGGGAGCAGGAAACGAAGGCACGCGAAGGGGCACCGGCAAAAACCACGTCGCACGGTTCGTCGTCCGTCGGTAGTGTGGCGATGACATTGCGTGATGCTAGATCGACAATACTCACGCTATCCGAAATGTGATTGACGACCCATGCTTCGTTGTTGCTTCTCGCACGCACGGAAACAGGATCCAGGCCGACAGGCACCGAATAAAGATAAACCGGCAGCCCCGTGCTGATGTCGATCACATCAAGGCGATTGTCGGGCGTATTAACAGCTAGAATTCTCGTGCCATCCGGTGTCATGGCCAGCGGGCTGACGTGAGGGTTCTCCCAGTTGACGAACGAACCTTCCACGCTGCAAATGGTCATGATGCTCAGTACGAATACAACGCGAACGGCGGTTTGCAGTGACGACATGGTCATATCCTCTAACGAAATCGCCGACATCTATCTACTATCTTTTATCTTCTATCTTGCAGATCACAGCGCATCAGCAGAAGGACGAGCAAATCTCGCGAAGGCTGTGGCACGACCAGGCGCAAGTCTATCGTGTCAATCAGTTACTTTGTCGGGTTAGGTTGAAACTACGAAATGAGCCCGGCGATTGCAATCAAAACATCGCCTATTTTCGGACTGTGCATTTCGGACTGCGCATTTCGGACTGCACAGCGGTAGCCGGAAGCTCAATCGCTCGTAGGCAAGGTCACAGGCCCGGGGCGTGTATTCATCGTACAAGCGCCACAATGCCATGGTCGTGGCAGCAATGAGGATGGTCGATTTGACCGAGTCGGCACGCGGGCGAGCCCGTCGTGCCTCAATAGAACACCGTCACCATGAGGTGTGGTTCCGCGTGCTTGCCTTCAAAGACACCGATGGTGGACGTCGCAAATTTGATTGCGATCTTATCGTTCGAATCGACCCAGTCATTGATCTGTTGATTCATGAATTGCAACGCGGACTCCGCCAGCTTGCAGTGAAACGTCCGGCAACGGGTAGCAAATTTCCCGTCGCTCATCAGCGCTCGCTTATAGTTGGAATCATCCCACGCGCCGGCAAGGCCGAGATTGTGCTCGGATTGAAGGATACGGCTCTGCGACATGTCGGTGACACTCGGTCCCTCATCGTCATCGCCGTCGAGTGCAATCGCTTCAAAAGCGAACTCGTCATCGTCAGCCGCATCGTGAGACTTTTCGTACTCTGCGCAACACTGGGCGCACATCAACCGCCCGCCTTCGTAACGCGCAATGCCCGAATCCAAATGCTGACGATAAACACTGGCACCGCATTCCTGACATGTACTGGCAACTTCGTCTACCATGGCGCCGCTCCTGAGAAATGGTGAGCAAAATGTGACTGGCAAACCACCCTACAGTTTACCACCCGGCAGCCTGCGATGCCAATACATTTGCTCGCCCAACCGGACAAGATCGCGAAAACGTCGGCTTGTGCCAGAGCCCCCGTCGACCTTGTTGTAGCCGGCCACCTTGTCGTAGCCGGCCACCTTGTCGTAGATAGAGCGGTGAGACGGGACGACCCGGCGCGCTTCGTTCAGCCTGTCGCGCGCGCCGCCTCCAAAATGGCAACGCCGGAAGACGTGCCGATCCTGGATGCGCCCGCTTCGATCATCGCCAACGCGGACTCCAGGCTGCGGATGCCGCCCGATGCCTTGACCTTGATCGGTGTGGCATGGCGGTAGAGAAGCTGTACGTGGGGAATCGTTGCGCCGCCGCTTGCGTGCATGCCGGTCGAGGTCTTAACGAAGTCCGCCTCGCCCTCGGCACTCGCGCGACAGCCAAGTTGAATCTGCTCGTCCGAGAGCAAGCCCGTTTCCAGAATGACTTTCAGCAGGCCCGGCGTCGAAGCTCGATGAACCACCATCGCGAGTGCTTCAATATCACGACGAACGGCGGCCACGTCACCCTCCAGCAACGCACCAACCGGAATGACCATGTCGATCTCCGTCGCGCCATCGTCCATGGCACGCTGCGCCTCCATCGCCTTGATGTCAGTACTCATGGCGCCAAGCGGAAACCCGACAACAGCTGCAATCGCGGGCTTGAAACCGCTGGAACCGGCTATGCGCGACGCCGCGCGGGCAACATAACGACCATTGACGCAGACGGCGAAGAAACGATGCTCGATGGCCTCATCGCACAGCTTGTCGATCTGGGCACTCGTGGCCTCAGCCTTCAAAATGGTATGGTCAATCGTGGCAGCAATATCATCAGGCGAAAACGCTTTCGATCCGTCAGCTGACATCTCTGTAATTCCTGTTTTGTATGATGGAAGGCAGATTGTCGACCGTTGAACAGCCCAACAACTGCCATGAACATGATCCCTTCCCAAGCCGCACGTCAGACCACTTTCTCTGGTCGCCCAATGCCCTCTGGTCTCCAATGCCCTCTAGTCACCCAGTGTCAATCGTTGTTCCCTGAGATACGTGAATCACCTGAGACACCAGATTCACCGGCGAGCTGGTCGAACACCAGGCGCGCGAGCCCGTCGTCCTCCCAAAGATAGGCGATCCTAGTTCGCTCCGCCATGGTTCCCAACGCCGGCAAACGAGACGCAGCGCGATCGATCGCCCCCGTGGCACGAACGCAGTCCTCAGCGGTGACAAGGTCACGACCTTCCGCCGCACAGATCGCACGACCAAGAAAACCGATCGCTGCCACTGACAGGCACAAGGCACTCAACCCGTGAGCGACAGGCCAGCCATAGTAACCATCTCCGAATACGGAATCACCCGTCAACCGTGCAAGAACATAACGCTGCATCAGGCTTTCCATGAATGGTCGGTCCGACGAAGAAACCGTGACCTCGGCAATCCGAGCGAATGTGGTTGTACCGCACAGACCCGGAATCGCCGGCATCACGCCGTCCCCCTTGAGATAGCGACGTGCTCGGCCGGCCTGGCCAAAACGCTTTCCCATACGTGTGAGCCAATGCGCCTGCAGGTCGGGCAGGCCCACATGCTCGGTGTGGGCGAACACGACCTGACGAAAGAGTGAAGACTGTTTGGGTAACGGAAGATCGGCCCCACGCTGACTCTCAGATTCCAAATCGGAACCCAGCAGCTCCAGCAATCCGATACAGTTGGTTTCGTCCATGTCGCCCAGGCGCGTTCGCCCCAGCAACGTGGCGAAGCGTGCCATGCCGATGACGCGCTCCGATAACGGCAAGTCCCGTCGCATCCAGGATGCCAGCGTCCCGTTGATCGTGTGAAGTTCCATGATCGACGCGAGTCGGCCCGGTTGCAGAAAAACATCGCCCGTTCCCGTCATCGCCGGCATCACCGCACGCACCTCGTCGCTCATTTTTGAAACCGACGACGCGTGATTGGCCAGCGGTTGTCCCTCCGATCGCGCCATACTCGGGCAGTCAAAACGGACTGTCGCCTGCATCGCACCGTCCACTTCCCGTACCGAGAACGGAAACAAACGGCACGCCAGCGGTTTCTGTTCCAGCCCGAAACGCTTGTGAATCTGACAGAGATTCGCTTCGTCGAGGAACACGCATGCGCCGTCTGTTCGCTTGTTCAGGACCCAGCCGCCGCCCGCCTGGACCATGGGCATGACATCAAGACGCGATGACCAACCCTGTTGCACGATTCGCCGACGATCCTCTTCGGTCAGGTGAACGACGGCTTCACGGCAACAATAACTGCAACTGTGGCACGACCATTGCTGTTCAGGAACGGCGGGCATCAGGATGGGAAGCGAAGTACTCACAACCGGATTCTCGCGCCAGATCGGCCAATCGACAACTCCAGCACCCAAGCGCTCGGTATACCTGTGAACCTGGTGAATCTTCAGAGCGTCTGATCCGCCCCGGTTGCCGCCGCATCCGGCTGAAAGGGTGCGGTTGAAACCGCCCTCAGGCCCGGCTACACTTCGTCGTTGGGTGGTTGAGCGACAAGCCTTTGTCCGTCTTGCCGATGCGGTTCACACATCGGTTTTCAGCGTCGGCTGGCTAGATTCCGGAGCAGACGCCTCGGCCGCTTGCGGCGTCAGGCCCGATCCGCACCCGCCCGGTCAGAAGGAATGCTCCGAAGCTGGCTGGACGCGGTTGGTGAAGATGGGCGTATACATGGGCGAGTGAACACGTGCGGCGCAGTGACCGGCCGCATGACGCACAGCAAGCCCAACATGGCTCAGATCCCATCGGACCGCGAGTACCGCGAGTGCTTCACCGTGGAGGAGGGCAACAAGCTGGTGGGCATCGACGCCTCAGGCTTGGAGCTACGTATGCTTGCACATTATATGCAGGACGCGGAGTACACTGACCTCATCCTCAACG
>JBMYUM010000069.1:0-12848 GCA_049605375.1 Phycisphaerae bacterium
CGAAGAAACCGCCGTCAACGTCCGCGTATCACCGCTCACCAGCGATGAATTTCCACGCAAGCCCCACGCCAAAACGCGGTCGTCGGCACGAGGCGCCTCCTGAGAAACGCCCAACGCGCCGCGATACGTCAGCGTCACACGACGCTCGTCAATCGGAGAGAGATTCTCAACCCGAATATCACAATAGAAGTCGTGGAGGTTGGATGCGATATCCTGTTCCGGAAGGACAAAGGTACGGATCAGTCGAATGGAATCATCGCCGAAATGCCGGATCGTTAACGAGAAGCTGGCCTCGACACCCTGTTCAGTCTGCTTTTTGCCCTGGAAATTCCAGTGACGGTCGGCGACGCTAATCAACGTGCCGTCAACATCGATCGCCTCAATAGCGAAAGAGTAATACGTCTTACCATTCTTCCCCGCGATTTCACGCAGCAGTTGATAGGGCGCCTCGTTCCCAAGCGTCGCCGTATGGTCAGAAACGTAGGCAGACTTGATGGAGGCGCCAATGTTCGTCAAAACCAAAGCCGCACGGTAGGGCGATTCTCGACTTGCGATCGTCGGAACGCCGTCGACCAGACCCTCGTCGCCGGGAGACGTGTTACCCAGAACCACGTCGAGCGAATCGGGCGCCTCCATAACCAGCCATTCAATCTCAGCGTCGCTGCCTTCAGCGCCACGCTCAGAAGGCGCAGACAACGAGTCCGTTGACGAAGGCACACGCAACGCGTCGTCACCGACGCTCTGCCCATCAGCCGAGCCGTCCTCATTCTGGGCGACCTGCTGCGAGTCCGTCCCATCCTCCGCAACCGGCGGGGGAGGAGGCATGAACGTCTGCGCGATGTAAAGGAAACCGAAGGCGACCGCGAGCGAAATGAACAGGTTCCGCAGCGTATCCGGAGCTTGCTTCTGTTGGGATTCTTGGCTCATGGTTTTCTCGGAAAGTCCGAGTCGTTAGGAAGGGCCGACACAACGACGACGCTGAGGATTAAGTACGCGACAAGGATGTAACGCGCTGTCAAAAATCAAACGCAAAACGGAAGACAAGGAAAACAGGCAACGGCAACGACCGAACAACGCCGGATCAACACGCACCCCCATCACCGGCCTTCAAACAACCGTGTTCCCAGGAAATCGTCGAGCTCCGGCGTATCGAAAATCTTCCGCGCCGATTTCTCGATGTCATACTCAAGACGAACGAACTCGATCGTCGCACGAAACTCACCTTCATCGACCTCGGGAAGCTCGTAGCCCTCCGGCGCCTCATCATTCTCGTAGACGATCGTGTAACAGAGCCGAGGATCCCGATCGCGTGGCTGTCCAACACTACCAACGTTGATGATCGCTTTTTCGTCAGACGTAATGGTGTAGACGTTCAAATCGCGAAGCTCGTCCGGCGAATCGAAACACGGGTCGTCGAGGAACACCCCCGGTACATGCGTGTGCCCGACAAGACAAGCCATATGATCCGCACCCAATCGCTTGAAATTCTCGAGGATCTTCCCCGGATTCGTATAAACATCCTCCGGAAACAAATACTCGTTGACCGGACGACGAGGCGACGCATGAACCATCAGCAGGCCCGCCATCTCAATCGTCATCGGCATGCTGCCCAGCACTTCCCAACGCCGATCCCGCTTGGCTTTGTCCGTCTCGTCCTCCAAGACCTGACGCGTCCAATACGCAGCACGCTCAGCGCCGACGTTGAAATTCGTCGGTTCGTAAAAAACGGCCTGGTCATGGTTCCCGCACAACGCAACCTCGCAATGCTCAATGACACCGTCAAGGCACTCTTTCGGACTCGCGCCATACCCGACAATATCACCAAGGCAGCAGATACGCGTGATGGAACGACGCTTGATATCCGCCAACGCCGTTTCCAACGCCTCCAGGTTCCCATGAATATCTGATACGACTGCAAACAAAGGTCGAACTTCCTTGCTCCCGCCGTGCCTTCAACCGTGAGACACATGTCGTGGGATGATCAAGCGCAACGATTTCAAATAATCCGTAGACAAAACCAACCCCCGACCAGACGGCCATGGATTGTCAGTCTTGCTGTAAAGTAATCCGGTGAACATAAGCAGCACCATTCCAGGAGTCAATGCCGCCGGACGAATGACGTCCATGGCAAGACGGCTGACACGTCTGTGAAATCCAATGCCGGAACACTGCAAGCCACCAGACAGACGCGATCAACGCCCGTTCCCACCCGGACAGCTCATTCGCGACCCTGGCAGGCCCTCGCGACATCCAGCACCCTGTGATAGATTCCCCACCAGCATGTATTCGATCCCCGGACGCCTGAATTCCAGGCATTCCGAAGAACGGACCGTAAGATGCTGTCAAAACGTGTGGGCCGTCAAAAAGTGTAGGCCGTCAAAAAGTGTAGGCTGTCAAAAAGTGTAGGGTTTTCCTGAGAGGCCGACGACTTGATCCAACTTGCCATCGAAACATCGAGCATCCATCCCAGCGCCGCCTTGGGGAGAGATGGCCAAATCCTGGACACCTGGAGAAGCGACCAACCGCGAGCGCATGCCGCAAG
Organism: Phycisphaerae bacterium; assembly: GCA_049605375.1. Classification (GTDB taxonomy): domain Bacteria; phylum Planctomycetota; class Phycisphaerae; order UBA1845; family UBA1845; genus JADFOB01. The sequence goes on from JBMYUM010000069.1 coordinate 2,543, forward strand.
CCTCATCAGCAGCCTCAGCGACCTCTGCCGCAGCAACAAAGTCAACCCCGAAGAGATCCAGTGCGTCATGGTTTCCATCGGGCCAGGAAGTTTCACCGGCCTTCGTATCGGCGTCACCGTGGCAAGAACCATGAGCCTCGCCGCCGCTCGCACCGGCAGAGAGATTGCACTCGTGGCTGTCCCCTCGCTGCATGCCGTGGGATGCAACGCACTGTCAGCCCCCGAACCGCCGGAGGAACTGGCCGTCATCGCCGATGCCAAACGCAACAGAGTGTTCGCAACAAGGCTGCGCCGGGAAGGGGATGCCTACGTCGAAATCAAACAGGCGTGTGAAATCGAACCGCAGAAACTGTTCGCAGAATGCGGTCCCCATGCCGCCGTGATTGGCGAAGGGGTGGAACAGCACCGCGAGGCGGTCGAAAAGGCAGGACTTCACATCCTGTCAGAAGATCTCTGGCGCCCCCGTGCGGAAAGTGTGTTTTTACTGGGCTGTGAATTGGCAACGCGCGGGGCGCTGACGCCGACCCGCGAACTGGTGCCCATGTATGTGCGAAGACCGGAAGCGGAAGAACGGTGGGAAGAACGTAACCGAGCCTGAACCCGACCGGAAACAGCTACGTCGTCTCGATCGGAAGGTCGTGGCAGTCCAACACCACCAGAGACACGTCGTCCGGCTCCCACGAATACTGATGCATATCCTTGAGATGGGCGTCCAGTCCGTCGACCACGTCACAGAGATTCTGCTTCCCGAGCGATGCGAACCATCCCTTCGATGGGCAAATACCCGTCGCACGCTGCAGCATGGACTCCAGCCCATCCGTGAAAATGACAAGTCGATCACCGACCTGCATCGTCCGCGAATGCTCGGTAAATGAAGCGTCCTCCGTCATGCCCAACAGCGGACCACCACCATCCAGAATGGAGGGTTCATCCGCGGCATGCGATAAGACCGGATAAGGGGCACCCGCACGACTCCAGGTCAGCTCGCGCGTGACCTCGTTGTAATCCGCCACGACCGCACTCAAGAACTGACAGCCCGAAAGCTCCAGGTTCGAAATCGCAGCATTAACCCGACGCAACACGTCGGCAGGACGCTGATAAACGCCATCCACCACACGCTCGGCAAAAATCGGACGACAAAAGGCGGTCAGCATGGCAGCCGACACACCGTGACCGGTCGCATCCGCGAGAACAATCGAAATACGGGATTCGTCTATCCGCTGAACCAGGCAGAGATCGCCACTCAACGGTTCCGCCGGACGCTGGTAACGATGGATACTCCCACTCGACAAGGCTGGGATCGGCGTCGTGTCTATCTCACGCTGGACAACTCCCGCCTCGGCGACCTCATTCTCCAGCACGCTCAGACGTGCCGTCATGGCAGCATGCTGGCGTTTGAGCTTGCCGAATTCAATGCGAAGCTGCTCAAGCTCGGATGGCGCATGACACGCACCCGCCACAGTACTCGACAACTCATCGTCCGTAAGCGTTGCCTGCAAATGACGAAAGGCAACCTCAGCGTTGGGAAGCCGATTTTCATTCGCCAAACCAGGAACCTGTTGGGGCGTGCCCGCCTCCAGAAGCGCCTCCGAACCGGATGTTGCAGGAGACGTCAGAACCGCGGGATCTTCCTGTTCGAGCATGGGGGCCAGCGTCATGGTGTCCATTCCATTCAGTACCGTGTTTGCGTAACCGCGCGACCTCGTGGCACGGGAGTAAACGAAGCATCGGTCCGACAAGGGCGCGACTGAAGTTACGCCCCATAATCTTTTGCCGCCGGTGAATCGAAGCCGGCCAACACCGCCGGTACGGGAATCAACGGAGCACACATTTGACGAGCGGAACCTATGGGCAAGTGAAGAAGATGCGGTTAGCTTATGGCGTTTTCCTGCCGTTGCGTCGACCGCGGGGAGTGCCGTGGACGACCATGGTCACGCGAATTCGTAGGGTAGATCAAGCCATCAGCACGACCGACCACAATCCGTTCCATGCCGCGCAAGCGCACGTGGACCGTGCATGCCAGACCCTTGGCATCGATGACGACACCAGGTTGCTCTTACGCTCGCCCATGCGCGAGCATCATGCACTGCTCCCATTCCGTATGGACGACGGAAGAACACAGATCGTCGAAGCCTACAGGGTGGCATACAACACCGCGCGCGGACCGGCCAAAGGCGGCATTCGCTGGCATGCCAAAGAAACGATCGATACCGTCCGGGCACTCGCATGCTGGATGACCTGGAAAACCGCCGTCGCAGACATCCCACTGGGAGGCGGAAAGGGCGGGGTCACCATCGATCCCCGACAACTGTCGGTCAGCGAAAAAGAACGACTGGCACGGGCCTACATGCGCGCCTTCGCCGGTGTGCTCGCGGTCGATCAGGATGTACCCGCACCAGACGTCAACACCACCCCGCAAATCATGGCCTGGATGATGGACGAATACGAAGCCATCCATGGCGAACACCACCCAGGGGTCATCACCGGGAAACCGCTCCAGGTCGGAGGCTCACTCGCCAGGTCCGATGCCACCTCGTACGGCGGACTCTACGTCGTCAGAGAAGTCGAACAGCTCCTGGGAATCAATCCGCAGGACGCCACCTATGTCGTACAAGGCTTCGGAAATGTCGGTGGGGGAATGGCCAAACTCCTCCAGGAACGAGGAAGCAAGGTCATCGCCATCGGCGCAGAAGACGCCAGCATCCGCAACGACAAGGGAATCGACGTGGAAGCCGCCCTCGAATTCTACCACCGAAACGGGCATACCCTCGGCGGATTCGACGGCGGTGAGACCATCCCCAACGACGACCTCCTGATGTGCCCCTGCGACGTCCTGATTCCGGCAGCCGTTGAACACGTGCTGACCCGCCACAACGCACCGAAAGTCGACACAAAAGTGGTCTGTGAGCTCGCAAACGGGCCCACCACCCCGGGGGCAGACCGAATCCTCGCCGATAAGGGCGTCATCATTATTCCGGACATTCTGGCCAATGCGGGGGGTGTGACCGTATCCTATTTTGAGCAGGTACAAAACGCCTACAACTACCCGTGGTCGCTCCAGAGCGTCCGCGAGCAGCTCGACCGAAGAATCACCGGGGCATTCCACCGCCTGTGGAACATGGCGGAGCAGCAGAATGTCAACCTTCGAGAGGCGGCCTACCTTCTCGCCGTGACTCGGGTTTCATCCGCATGCAAGGCACGTGGATGGATTTAATCGTCTGCCCAAGGGCGGGCAGGCGGAACGCTGGCAAGGAGACATCATGACCACTGGCACAAAGTTGCTGACACTCGGACACAGTCCCGATCCCGACGATGCTTTCATGTTTTACGGCCTCGCGGCCGACAAGATCGAGACCAAAGGCTGGCAATTCGAACACGTGCTGCAAGACATCCAGACACTCAACGAACGGGCGATGCGGGGCGAACTGGACATCACCGCCATCAGCATCCACGCCTACCCCCATGTCGCCGACAAATACGCCTTGACCGCGTGCGGTTCAAGTATGGGCGACGGCTACGGCCCCATGGTGGTGGCCCGGGAAGGTATGTCGATCGATGACCTGCGTGGTAAGCACATCGCCGTCCCCGGCGAAATGACCACCGCCTTTCTCAGCCTGAATCTGCTGCTGGGCAAGGGCGAATTCAAGCACACCGTGGTCATGTTCGACCAGATCCTCGATTACGTTGCCGAAGGAAAAGCAGATGCCGGTCTCATCATCCATGAAGGCCAGCTGACCTACCGCAACCAGAACCTCGAGTGCATTGTCGATCTCGGAAAATGGTGGCAAGGCGAAACCGGGCTTCCATTGCCGCTCGGTGGAAACTGCATCCGCAGAGACCTCGGTTCTCCCGCCGTGGAGGAAGTCACCGAAGTCCTCAAGCAGAGCATCCAGTTCGGACTCGACCATCGGAAAGAAGCGGTGGATCACTCGCTGCAGTACGCCAGAGACATGGGCCATGACCTCGCCGACGAATTCGTTGGAATGTACGTGAACCAATGGACCATTGACTATGGTGAGGTTGGCCGCAAAGCCGTGCAGGAAATCCTGAACCGCGGAGCAAAAGCAGGACTGATCCCGCAGGTGGGTGAAATCGACTTCATCGGCTGATCCCGGTCATGCGGATACGGGCTATGGCAACTGCGCACGCACGTTCGCACAACCCGCATCCGTTTCAGAAAAACAGACACTAACCAACATCGGCGACCCGCGTCTCAGGAGGTATGATACTGAGACGCGGCGGCGCAATCGATCTCCGCTGCAGATGGAACACCGTACCCCGCAAGGCCGGAGACGTGTATGCCCCTCATCCCTTGCCATCATTGCGGCAGCGCCATATCCATCGCGGCAGGATTTGTGGTATGCAAGAAGGTAGAGAAGAACCTGCCGCCACCGAAAGTGCCAGGCCCGAACGACACGTTCGCAGTCATCGCATGCCCTCGATGTGCCAAACGTCTCAAAGTTCTACGCGAGAACAGCCCCGAACATCTGCTCCAGCTGGAAAGCGAAGACGAAATCGACGCCTTGCCGAACTCGATGCCGCTCGCGCCGGAAGGGTCGGTTCCTCTCTGGGGAAACGACGAAGAACGGGAAGCAGCAGAAAAGAAAAAGACCGCAAAGCCGGCCAGCGATACCGATAAGCTCAAACCGAAGGCCCCGATCGCGCCGGCCGGTTCACCGGGAGCGTCCGTCATGTACCTCTCGGAGGCCATCCCCGGAGACCCGGCATCCCATTCGACCTTCTGGGGAGATGTTGGCTGGACGTTTCTCTTCCCCTCACTCCCCAACAACCTCATGACCTTCGTCGTACTCTGGAAAGTCATGTTGCTGGCCAGCTTCATTTGGGCATTGCCATGCATCCTGTTGCCCGTGGCCATCGGAATGGCGATGTGGTACGGCGCGCTGCTGATTCATGTGCTGCGAAACGGCACCTCCGGTGAACGCAGCATTGCCGATCTCAATTTCGTCAATGAAAGTTGGGATGATCTGGTGGTTCCCGCATTCACATGGCTCGTTTCATGGGGACTGGCCATCCTGCCCCTTGCCATCTACATGGCAGCCAAAATGGGGACGACGCAAATGATGGTCGAACTGGGAAACTGGCTGGGAGTCGGGTTGGTGGGGCTGGCTCTGCAGAACATCGCCGACGATCCCGGTCCGCTGGTCCTGGTCGGGCTGGCCGCCGTCATCTGGCCCATGACGGTACTCACCCTCACACTCGGCGGGCTCAACATGACGTTCCGCCCTGAAGCCATCTTGATCTCAATAATCCGAACCATGCACACCTATTGGTTTCTTGTGCTTCTCACGCTCGCACTGATGGCGGCATCATTCGGCATCACGACCATCCTGAGCAACGTGACGGCCGGCGCTTTTGGTACCGGACCCAATTGGACGTCAGCCATGCTCCGGCTGATCGCCCTCAACGCCCTGATGATCTACCTCGATCTCGTACTGATGCGCGTCGTGGGTGTTTTCTACCATCACCGCAAGGAAGGATTCGCGCAAGATTGGGGATAGGAATGGAGCGATCGGAAACGGCACGGCCTGGAATCAAAAAAGACTGAAGCCGATGGCCGCAACGCCCAACGTCACCGACCAGAGTCCCGCCATCATATCACGCTGCAACGCAAGGCTCTCTGCCCATGCCGGTAACTTCTTCACACGCATGGGACCGAGCCCGAGAAAGAAACTGATCGTACCCGTGGTCAATGCCATCCAGCCCACAGCGAGCCGGAGACCGGGGAGATCCTGCAGCAAAAGCTGCTCAGCGACAGCCAACAACAGCGCCACCATCCCGATACGAACGCCGATGGTCGCGGCCTGATTCGCTCGCCCGATTTCGTGAATATCTTCCGACACTTCGCCCGCACGACGACGCCATTCCTTCGCGACAAACGTCGTACCGCACTCCGGACACCGGTCGGAAGGACTACCTGTCAAATCGTACCCACAGTTGACACAAAACGGCGGGACCAAAGGCCCTGTTTTGGGCTTGTCCGAAATGCGATCAAGTTCGAAGGTCGAAATCGGCATCGTCAGATCGTCCGTTCACAGCGAACAACGCGACAAACAAAAAAGTGAAACGCACGGGTACGCCGCCGGATGCTTACATGGAGTCAATGCGCTTCGACATCCCGGTCTGACCAACGATGATCAGCATGTCGTTCGCGTCCAATGTGACGTCCGGACCAGGGTTGAATGTCGTCTCTCCGTCAGCACGTTTGATTGCGACCACCATCGCACCAGGGCCTTCACGAAGTCGGGCATCCCGCAGTGATTTTCCGACCAGCGCAGAATGCTCAGAAACGATGTACTCGTCCATTTCCAGGTGGACGCCTTCGGCCGCGACATCGACAAAATCGACCACATTCGGTCGCTCGAGAATGTCCATGATACGCGTCGCGCCGATGATCTGCGGACAGATCACTCGCGCCGCGCCGGCTCGCTTCAGCTTGTTCTCAGTCTGCGGTTGCTCAGCTCGGGCAACAATCTTCAAGCTTGGACAAATTGTATTCGCCGTGAGCGTGATAAAGACATTGTCCGCATCGTGAGGCAACACGCTGATCAATGCGCGAGCATGATCAAGACCCGCCTGCATGAGAATGTCATCATCCGTCGCGTCCCCGATAATGTGAGGAACACCCATCTTCTTTAACGTTGGCTCATACCCTTCGTTAAGCTCAATCACCGCAAAATCTCGATCCAAACGGGCCAGATTCTTGGCGATCAGACTGCCCATTCGCCCGAAACCACAAAGAATGATATGGCGGCGGAGCGCTTCCAGTCGCTTCTGCATGTTCTCTTTCTCGCGTTGCGTGCGTAATTCGCCACTGACGAACAGCGTAATCAGGGATGTAAAGGCAATCGATACCGTCGCGATACCAAACGTGATAACGAGCAACGACCAGAGCCGGCCGGCGTCGCTCAGCTCCCACACCGGCTCGTAACCGACCGTCGACAGCGTAATAGCCGTCATGAAAGCCGCGTCGAGGAGCGACGGCGCGCGGTCAGCTTCGACCATCATGAAACCCAGCGTTCCAAGCCAGAAAACGGCAAGCAACGCCAGAATCGAAAACTGGAGTTGACGAAATGGAGACAAAGCCAAACTCACTTAGCCGCTTGCGTTACCAGGTTGCAAAGCCGCTCCCTGTGTCCACAAACCATAGTACACGTGTCCGCAAACCACAGTACACGTGTCCGCAAACAACAGTACACATCGGTGCGGCCCACAGTTCACATCGTTGCGGCCCACAGTTCACATCGGTGCGGCATAGTCAGCCACATACCATCAGGGTACACTACAGATAATATCGGTCGCGTCGAGCCGACTTGTCAATTCGAAACGTCTGATCAGCTATCAACAACGATCGGATCGACAACGCGGCATGTCACAAACCCGACCCGGCGATCATGAGTAGGAGCAGAGAAGATGAGCAGTGATCGATTTCAAGAACGCGAGCGTCGAAGGAAAGAACACAGCAGCCAGCTGCCTGGCGAAGATGACCAGCCGTTGCCACCACCCGTCGAGCCGATCAAATCAGAAGGCAAGGTGGAACGCAACGACCCGTGCCCCTGCGGGAGCGGTAAGAAATTCAAGAAGTGCTGCGGAAAGCCCGGCGGGGAAGCGTAACAACGCATGACCGTACCCTGGCTTGCCGCGCCGGAACTTGATATCGAATGCGCCGTCGGCATGGAACGCCGCTTCGCCGACGCCGATCCAACCCTTCACGAAAAGGGCAGGATGCTGCTGCACGCGCTCGCTGATGAAATCAGTGTCGCAGGCCTGAAAGGCGCCCGGCTGAAAGCACTGGCCACAACACTCAATATGCGAACGAAGCGACGGTTTGAAGCGGAAGCAAAAGCACTCGCCAATGCCGTCCAACGCTCGTGGCAAGAGGTGCTGGTCATGAATCTCAGCTATGAACTCGCCAGCACCAAACTGGGATGCTCAACGGCGATTCTGGCCGGCGACGACGGTCCCGTGCTCGCTCGCAACATGGACTGGTATCCCGAGCAGGTACTTGCCCGATCCAGTGCCCTCATTCGCTACGCCGAAAACGGACGACTCCTGTTTGCAAACGCCGGTTGGCCCGGCAGCATTGGGGTGGTGAGCGGACTCGCGGGTAAAGGCTTCGGCATCGTCGTCAATTTTGTCCACGCACCGGAAGGCGTTGATTGGCTCGGCTACCCCGTTCTCCTTCACATCCGACGCGTCCTCGAAGATGCATCGGGGTTCGAAGAGGCCGTCGACATGCTTGCATCCGAAAGGCTCGCCGCCGGTGCACTCTTCTCCGTCGTAGGGACAGAAAATCAGGAAAGAGCCGTTGTCGAACGGACGACAAGCGGCTGCGCGATCAGGCGACCCCACGCCGACGAACCGCTGGTCACAACCAATCACTATGCCTCATCCCTCGGCGGAAGCACCATGGACCACCCCAATCCGGTCGGGTGCCCGCGGTGGCAGAACCTGTTGGATGTTACCGCGAGCATGACAGGCCGATCGGTTCAGGATGACCGATTGCTGTATGAACTCTCTGACCCCGGCGTCATCCAGGGAATCACCGCACAGCACGTCATCATCAGACCGCGGCAGAACACCATCAGGCTTTTCGTTCCACGAAGGTTGGTCGATGCAGAGTCGTTTCAGCAGAACGAAAATCAAAATTGACGACCATCCGTGATGAATGAAAAAACACCCTACGAGCTGTTTGATCACACCGCCGATCTCGGTGTACGCGCTTTTGCAACAAATTTGCAGGAATTATTTGAGAACGCTGCGCGAGGGCTCTATGGTGCCATTGGACAACTGATACCGGCCGATGAAACAGACGCGGTAGCCGGTGTCGAACGCCACAGCGATAGCCATCCGCAGCGCGAACACATGCAATTGAAATGTGATGCCGGCGAACATGCGTTATTGCTGCGCGATTTCCTCACCGAGTTGTTGATATGGTTTGAGACGGAAGACAGAATGATGGCACACATCACCTGGACGCGCCTTGATGAAACGAACCTTGATGCAACCGTAACGCTGGCAAGTCTCGACTTGTCACGGTCCGAGCTTCATCGCGAGGTAAAAGCAGTAACGTATCACGAATTGAGTGTCATCGAACAAGATGGCCTGCTTGTCGCAAGTTACATTGTCGACATCTAAATGGCATTGAACGAGAAGGAATCGACAGCCCATGCCTGAACCGTTTCAGGGACCACTGGAACGCCTTGACGCGAACCGCTTGCGCATCCCGCAATCCTATAAGAACGACATGCGCGTGGATGGCCTGATATACGCCAATCACGCCCTGGAAAAACTGATCAAGAGCGATCGTTCACCGGAACAGGTCGCCAACGTCGCCTGCTTGCCCGGCATTGTGAAGTACTCGCTCGCCATGCCCGACATCCATTGGGGATACGGATTCTGCATCGGCGGTGTCTGCGCGACCGACCCCGCACAAGATGGAGTCATCAGCCCGGGCGGCGTGGGGTACGACATCAACTGCGGCGTTCGGCTGATACGCACCAACATACCCGCATCGCGCGCCGAAAAGCGAATGGAGAAACTGGTCGAAACACTCTTTCAAACCGTACCGTGCGGGGTCGGAAGAGGCGGCGGCATCAAGTTCACTCACCCCGAACTCAAACGATTGATGGCCGAAGGATCCCGGTTTGTCGTCAACAAAGGACTGGGATGGAACAGCGATGTCCAGAACACCGAAGCCGGAGGCCTGATCGATGGCGCCGAACCGGACCTCGTTTCCGACCGTGCCCTGAAACGCGGCGCAAACCAGTGCGGAACCCTCGGAAGCGGGAATCACTTTCTGGAAGTCCAGGTTGTCGATGAGGTCGTCGATCAGAAGGCCGCCGGAGCCATGGGCCTCGAACAGGGCAATCTGACCGTGATGATTCACTCCGGCTCACGCGGACTCGGCTACCAGGTGTGCGAAGACGCACTCATGGATCTTCGCGGCGTGCCCAGGAAGTACGGCATATCACTTCCCGACAAGCAACTCGTGTGCGCACCCGTTGAATCGAAAGAGGGGAAAAAATACCTCGGTGCCATGCGCGCGGCAGCCAACTACGCCTGGTGCAACCGGCAGATCATGACGCATCTCGCACGACAGGCGTTCGCAGACGTCTTCGGCGTCAGCGCCGAAGAACTTGGCATGCACCTCGTCTATGACGTCGCCCACAACATCGCCAAGGTCGAACCCTACGAAGTGGATGGTGAAACCAAATCACTCTGCGTCCATCGGAAAGGGGCAACACGCGCATTCCCACCAGGCCATCCGGAATTGCCGGACCGCTAC
>JBMYUM010000070.1:0-12759 GCA_049605375.1 Phycisphaerae bacterium
AAAAAAGGAAGGCACGCGCATCATGATCCGTATTCAGCGCGCGTCTGACCTGCTTCACCTGGACGATGTCTTGGGTGAATCGGAAGACTATGAACACATCAAGCCGGTGTACTATGTGACCGACAACAGCTGGCGATCCTCGGACTTCCACTACATTGTTGAACAACTTGGTGAACGCGAAGCGCACGTCGTGCTGAACCCGAAAATCGGCCGATTGCCATATACCTCCAATCGCTACAACCTCTTCGATGCCCTGACCGATGCCGGTTGCCACGTTGCCGCACTGCCGGAACGTGATGCGGTCTTCGCATTCAAACAACTGCGACATCGAATGGCTCAGGTCGTACGCGGCGGCTTGTCGAGGGAAGACGCGATCAAGGGAATGACGCAACACGCAGCCGATGCGGTCGGTGCCGGCATGAAAATCGGATCGCTCGAAAAAGACAAGGATGGAGACCTCGCCTTCTTTAACGGCGATCCGCTCGATCCCACGAGTAAAGTCACCCGTGTCATGATCCACGGCGAAATTGTCTGGGAGGCGGAAGACCAGAAATGATGAAGACCACCACGATGATGACATGGCTGTTGCTCCTGACGCTGGGCCTGCTTCCGACAGGGTTGTTCGCAGCTGAACGCGATACGGCTTCCTATCGGAATGACGGCCACGACATGACCTTTGCAGACAAGGATGAAAAATCCGAAGAAGCAACCAATGACGAGGCTGAGAAGTCATCAGACGATGATGCAGAGGAAGAGGATGACGAAGAGAAAGAAAAAGATGAGTACCTGCTCATCAAGAACGCTGTGATTCATACCGTCTCACAGGGGGATCTCTATCATCATCACATTCTCGCGAAGAACGGAAAGATCATCGAAATCAACACGGAGATCGATGTGCCGGAAGGCGCCGAGGAAATCGACGCTGATGGCTTTCATGTCTACCCGGGACTCGTCGCCGTACGAAGCGGTAGCGTCCTCGCAGGCAGGAACCCGGGCGACAATACGGACGTATTCTCGCTGCAGCAGGCCATCGCCCTGGCCGGCGGTATCACCACCGCCGTTAGCGACAACACCGCTGCCAACCTGACGTTTGGCTCCATCGACGACATCGTCATCAAATCGGAACTCTTTGAACGACTTCGCTATTCAACAAACGACCCCGGCAGCCGCAGACAAATTCGGGCCGATTTCGAGAAGGTGCGCCAATACTTGCGTGACCTGGAGATCTATCGGGACAAGAAGAAAACGAATCCCGACGAGGAAGAACCTGACAAGCAATGGCTGCGCGGAAAATACAAGAAATACCTCTCCCTGCTGAAAGGGGAAAAAGTCGCACTGTTTGCTGCCAATCAGCGAAATGACATTCTCGGTGTCTGCCGATTCGTTGAACAGTTCGGTCTTCGTGCCGTCATTTCCGGCGCCGTCGAAGGTTGGACGTGTGCCGGTGAAATGGCACGCGCCGGTGTTGGTGCCATCGTCACACCAAGACAGCGAAGCGCCAAGAACGATCGCAGCAATCAACCCAGCGGCTCTTCGATTGAAAACGCAGCCATCCTTCACCAACATGGTGTTCGAATCGCTGTCATTCCAGGGAACAGCTCCATCTCATTGTGGGGCCTTGCGGGTCGCGACCTGCTCCAGCTGAACATGGAAGCGGCCTTCGCCGTTCGTGGTGGTTTGTCCGAACAAGCGGCACTGGAGTCGATCACGCTCAATCCGGCCCGTATGCTTGGCATCGATCATCGTGTGGGATCGATCGAAGTCGGAAAAGATGCCAATTTCGCAATCACCGATGGCGATATGCTGCACTACATGACGCATACCCGTTGGGCCATCGTCAACGGCCGAGTTGCCTACGACAAGCAGAAGGACACGCTTTACAGCCACATTCGGAAGGATGGAGACCTTGATGCTCCGCCGCCGGATGACTATTGGCCTCGTCGACTCGGAGACGGCTTGTAGACGTCGCCCTGAGGTTCGGCCCCGCTGCCCGCGGAATAACCTACGGACGCCATGCTTGGATCACTGATCCAGGCATGCTCCGGAATTCAAACGGCAAACGGGGGCGGTTGGGCCCTGCCCGACACGTTCCCCTTGTCATCCTGCACCGTAACCGGATCATTGACCGGGTACGTTGTTGACCGACCACCGAATTCGGGTGCCATGCCGAAGTCCGAAGAGTGAAACGATGAGGCGCGGGCATGATTCTCCCGGACCACATTCATCCCGCCGGGTACCATATTAACCGACGACTGAATTCGGGTGCCATGTTTGGATCTTCGACCCAAGCATGCCTTGGCGACCGTGTTCGAACTGATGCCTGTTTCGAACCCGGCGCATAAAAAAACCGCGACCCAATCCGGCCGCGGTTCATGCTTAATCAGCCTGATCAAATTCGCCGATTATCGATCCATGCAACCTTCAAGGATTCGACCGGTCTGGAAGTACTGCAGCTCCGTTTCAATCAACGGTGCTGGCAACGTGTCTTTCTGCCAGCCTGGCCCGCGAACAATCACGCAGCTGTAAATCTCGTGCATTTCATCCGGTGGTCCGTCAAAGATGTCACCTGAACATGTCGGGCGGAATCCCGGGTAATCGTCCATACGTTCGATACGATAGTGCTCGGCATAACCGTCAGCATCTTCCGTACCCTCCACGTACAATCGCTTAAAGTCTGCGTGGCCGTCAACGAAAGCCCAGTTGAACGTGTAGTCGCGGCCGTGCCAGCCACGCACCGTCTTTGTGGGGCCAGGATCAACACCATTCAAATCCAACGCACATGCAGGCTGACGCTTCGTGGTAAAAGCCCAGCGTCCGATGTTCTCCTCGTAATAGAGCGTCCGTGCGGGCGTGACGATACGCGTCACAGGACGCATGTACGGGGAGTTACTCTGTAGACAATTATCACCTGAACGAACCATGAAGATGTTGGCAGCATAGCTTGTTCCGAAATGGTCATAGGAAGACCGCTCGGTGTTGTTCACCCAATCCGTACAGTGTGCACCACGCGGCGGACCGTCATCACCCGCACAACGAAACATGTCGAGTTCGAGCTTGGTGTCCATCAGGGCGCCGTTACGATCACGTGTAGGCCGCAGATTGTCCTTGAAACCACCGGGATAAAGAAGATCGTTCATCGGACGCGTCGACGGGCCGAACCCGGCAAAGGTACCATACTTACTCGTTAAGTTGGCAAACTCACCGCTTGTCGGCCCTTCGACAAAACCAGTCTCGCCAATGCCACTCTTTCCGCCCCATTCGTACGCACCAATGTGAGTCGGATTGTTCGGGTCCTGAAGGAACTGATAGGGGTGGACGGGAATGCCCCAACCTTGCGGGTCATCCGCTTCATAAACACGAGAGGTAGATGCGATACCCTTGATGTGTGCCAGGCAAGCGGCACGCTTCGATTGATCCCGCGCGCTCTGCAGCGAGGGCAGCAGAATAGAAATCAACAACGCAATAATGGCAATGACGACCAACAACTCGATCAGCGTAAAACCGGAACGCCTTTGCCCACCCTCTTTTGTTAGACCAATCATCTCATCTCCCCCGCTTGGAGTCCGTGCGGCTCGATACGTCACGATCAACGCCGGTGGCACGCAGGCACCAACGACCATCGCTCCGATCCATCATTTCAATTCACAGATCTGTGATGTCGTTCCGGATATGTTTCCGAGACGAACCCATGCCCGTGCTCAACCTTGCCAAGGGCGAAGGCAGAACACCAAAGATGCCCGGGCAAAGAATGCCCCGGAAATGTCATCTTTTGTACGAGTATATACACGCGGGTATCGAATGTCTTAGTGCGGATGCACTATAAGGCCTTGCGGGATGCTGACTTACGAAGAAGAAGATCGTCGGAGACCCACATTATCGGCGGCGACGCGCTGCATCCATCTCACGCTTGGCATCACGTTCTTTCAGTGACTCGCGTTTGTCTGCCAACGACTTGCCGCGCCCGATAGCGATCATGATCTTCACCATGCCGCGGTCCGAAAAGTAAGCCTTGAGGGGCACAAGAGTAAGGCCTTTCTGACGCAGTTTGGGCTCAATCTTGCGAAGTTGCTTGCCCTGAATCAGGAGTTTTCGACGACGAGTCGGTTCGTGCGTCTTGGTTGTCGCATACTTATAGGTCGAGATGTGAAAATTGATCAGCCAGAGCTCGCCGTCCTCAATGCGGGCATAGGATTCCTCCAGGGAACCGTGACGCTCTCGGAGGCTCTTGACCTCGGAACCGACAAGCACGATCCCACATTCGATCTTCTCCAGGATCTCGAATTTGTGGGATGCCTTCTTGTTCCGGCAAATGGTCTGGTCGTTTGGACTTGACTTGGCCATAAAGTATTGTTTTAAATGAGGTTGTGGCTAGGTGGCCCGGGGCCGGTGGCCATGGGCGATCTTTCCCGTACATTCGGAGGATCGCTGCAGCGCATCTAACCGATGTAGGTTATAATGGATAGCCGCGGAGAGGTGAAAGTCAATGACTGCCAAGAACACGCTCGATAAAGCAGCGGAAGCGCAACTGGTGGCTCGTGCCAAAGCAGGCCATGCGGATGCCGTACGTACCTTGGTTGACCTGCACAAAGACAGGCTCTTTGCCTTCATCTGGCGAATGGTCCGCAACCATCACGACGCGGAAGAAATCTGCCAGGACGCGTTCCTCAAAGCCGTGGGGTCGCTTCAGTCATTCTCGACTGAGTATCGCTTCAGCACGTGGCTCTTCACCATCGGTTACCGGATCTGTCTCAATCGTATGCGTCGGCGAAAACTCTTTGCCGGTGATGTCGATGTCGCCAACGTAACGGAACTCGCCGAAACGGACGACACCGTCGTCCAGTCCGAAGCCGCAGCCACGTTGCGAACCAGCGTATGGGACGCTGTCGACCGACTCAGTCCGCCGCAGCGGGCAACGGTACTTCTTTTTTATCGCCACGAGATGGGCTGCAACGAAATCGCTCGTGTTCTCGAAATCCCGGTTGCAACAGTGAAGAGTCATCTACACCGCGCAAGAAACCGACTCCGCGAACTTCTCAGCGCAATGTCGGAAAAGGATTTGGAACATTTTCGCAACATCTCCGGCTCTGCCGGGTAAGAGATAGCGAAGACGAAACGCAAACGGACGACGCGAGTCATCGCGACGTCAACACAGCGACGTCAACACAGCGAAAGAAGCACGACGAAAGAAGCTCCGCGAAGGAAACACGGCGAAGGCCGGATAGAGAAAACACCATCACAAGAAACCGTCGCAAAAAAACATTGCGAACACACGATGGCGATCTGGTCATACAAAAAGTTATAACGAAATGAGCTAGCGAAAAGACCTAGCCAATAGACATAACGAAAAGAACAGTACGGCGAACAGAAAACAGGACGTTGAACGACATGCGTTGCGATCAGGCACAACAACTCTTTGACGCTTACCTCGATGGCGAACTTTCGCCGTCGCTGCAGCGCGAATTGGGCGCCCACCGGGTGGCTTGTGCCGATTGCCGACGTGAACTCGCGCTCCTCGAAGTCGCTGGCCAACTGATCAGTACCGATGACGAACCCGTCGGTCTGCAAGATGGCTTCACGGATCGATTGATGGCCTGCGTTGATGAGGGGCACCATCGCGACACGCGCTGGCGACGAATCCTCTACGTCGGCGCTCCGATGGCTGCCGCAGCGGTCGTGTGCCTCGCGTTTCTTGGTCTCTTTGACCCCGCCGGGCGAGACACAAGGGTCGCCGGCGTGAAAGTCCAGAACATCGATGACCAGCGTGCGACGTTGCCGGCCGGCACCGTTGAGACAGATACCGAAACAAATGCAGACGCCTCAAACAACGTTGCAAAGCAGGCCGTTATGGGCGTTTCAGATGTCTATGAAGCCAAAGGCGGCATTGAGACGAAGCAGCACGGTGATCCGAATACGGATGCATCCGGTTCGGCGCCCGGCGCACCAACAGCGACCGGGTACGATCGAATTGTCGATGACATCCGCAGCAACGTAAACAACAAGCAACATCACGTTCGGTCGCTTCGAGATTCACTCGACCTCACGATTCAGCAATGGCTCGACATGCTCAATGCCGATAAAGAGCAGGCGAAAGACACTCATGGTGAGTCATCCAATGCTGAACACGACAACAATCCCAACGCAGATCGCAAAGGTGATATTGAAGACCTTTGATCGAACTCGCGCCCGCTTTGCGGGCATGATGCCAATCCACAGCCTGATCCTGACGTGCATGGTCGTGACCACCGTGACCCCTGTACGCGCTGATACACAAGCCCGACCCGATACGACGAAGAGCAAAGCCACACAACCAGATGCGGCAAAAAGCGACAAAGCGAAACGCGCCAAGCCGCGCATCGGCGTCACCCAGGATGACGATCGTCGCAAGACTGACTTGGCATCACTGGTGCCGGTCGACACGGGGTTGTTTGTAACCATCAACCAGCCGGAAGAACTGGACTTCGCCATGGCCCGCGCGCGGGGCTGGCAACTGCTCGCACTTCTTGCCGGACGCGACCCTGCAAAGATGCCCGAGTTCACGCTTCGAAGGGCACTCGAAGAATTCATCGGCGACGAATCCTCATTACGACTCGATGGCATCATGAACTCCGAGCTTGGCATGATGGCCGAGAATTGGAACGACCTGCGCGATAGCGCCTGGCTCGTTCGGCCGGAATCCGAAGCCGTGCTGCGAAGATGGTTCCCCGGTCTCGGTGAATCAGGTAGCAACCTGGTGCATACCGAGTCAGGTCTTGTCGTAACCGCCAGACGAGACTGTGCATTACTCAACCGTTCGGGTGGCAACACCTTTGGGCGAGCGGTCGTCCTGCTGGCGGGACGAAAACTGCCCACGCTCTATGATGATCCCCGCTATCAGGAACTCTCATCTTTTCTACCGGGACGGCCGCTGGCGACCGCCTATCTCCACCAACCATCGCGCGAAAAACAGGAGTTGATTCCAGGCCTGCCAACCTCCATGTCCCGGGCTGTCATCGGACTGTATGAAGGCCGTGGAAAGATCGATGTATCGATTCGCGGTGCACTCGACGACTTGCAGGTCGCAACAGAACTCAACAACGAATGTGTCCAGCGGTTGTTTCAATTGCCTGACACGACGATGCTCGCGAGTGCATTCACGCCCGGAGAACAACTGACTGGCGTCGCAACCTCAGGCATGGCGGCCACCAGCAATGGACGGCTTGATGAGGTGCAACGAATAATCACCATGCTCCGCAGCATGCAGGGCGGCCAGGATGCCATCGATCCGTTCGAGAACCTTGGCCCGCACGTCATTCTCGCGTGGGATATTGATATGCGCCCTGGCAAGAACAGCCCGCAACTCGCAGTCATGACCCCGTGCGGTGATCCTGAGAAGACAATGCGCGGCATGGATGAGCTCGCGCGAAACCTGCAGCAACTGGTGAACCTCGCAGAGAATGTACCGGTAGCGTCATTGCCGCGGATCCGCCGTGCCAAGCACCTTGGTATCGGCGTGAACAGCTTAACGTTGTCGCGATATGCCGAAGTGTCAGCACTTCCGTTTGTCCAGCTGCTGAAAGATGTTGAGCCGACCTGGACGGTTCATGAGGATTGGTTTGTCTTCGGCCTGAGTCGTGATCATGTTGAGCGCATGATCGACGCGCGTCATGGTCTCATTGCAACGTGTGGAGCCGAGGGAGATGCCGCCGAACTCGCTTCGCGAAAAAGAAAACTCTCGAGTCTCGCCATTCTTCAGCCGGATCTTGCCGCCAACGTCATCAATGACTGGCTGACGGATTGGAAGAACGGTAAGCCTTCATTCCTTGATCAAAAATACTGGGAACGCCGTGATGTCGACCGTCGACCGGCGAGACTCGGAATCGGAATGGTGACGGAGCAGATTCCCGGCGTCGTGCAGGTGGCGCGTGTCTATCCAGGGACCATCGCAGATGGGTATATCTTGCCGGGGGATCGCATCGTAGGGCTTGATGGAGTGCTGCTCAGCTTGAAGGCGCCCAATGCCGATTTGAGGGGCCGTTGGTTACAAAGCGACCAGACACGTGACACCCGTACCTTCCGCGTTGATCGCGGCGGTGAAGTCATCGAAGTGGAACTTTCGGTGAGACGCTGGAACAACATGCAGGCGTCAGCCTTTGATCCTGCTCTCATGCTGCAGGAATTCTCCGCGATGGCCTCCAAGATTCAGTTTTCGAGCTTCTCAACCTTTGTCACCGAACCCAATCGATTTGCGGCGCAAGCTTCACTCCGCCTCCGCTCCACTGAATAACGCAGCAGCATAATTTGCTTCGCCACACCGGATACAAAAAAAACCGCAGGCCGAATGACCTGCGGTTTCATTGTTTTCATGGAAGGACTGCTTGAGCCTTATTCTGAACTCCAGTCAGGAAGACGGCCCGGTGTCCATGGGGCACCAGCCGCTTCCATCCGCGCTTCAAGTCCCGTCAGCTCATCACGAAGACTTCGCAACTGAGATAGCGCTTCGGCAAAATCTGCAGCGGCGGTCGCATACACGTCGCGCTGGGTTTGCGTCGGAGCGGATGTCACATACCAATCTGTTGCAATTGAGCTGCGCGAACTGATAGAAGGCGGAACCGGCTCTTGTTGACGTGCCAACGTGCTGTCACCGCTGAGCGCCGTGCGAACGGCATTCAGTCGTTCCTTCAAACCGAACAGTTCGGTGGCAAGCGATAGGTCGGCCTCTGGGGCATCACGAAGGGCAACCGAAAGGTATCGCATACGATTGTTGTATTCACCGGCCGCACTGATCGCACCGCGTACCGCTCGCTGCAGTTTCGCGGCCTTCTTCAGGAATGCCATCGCCGCTTCACGATCGGCAGCAGCAAATGTGGCCAACTCCAACGGCACCACATCAAACGCTGACTGCTCCGTAATCTCGGATACTTCACCGTCAACTTCCTTGGCAATCGTCACGGTATACGTGCCCGGCAGCGCCAGCGGGCCACTTGGCATCATATCCCACGGTGCCAGATTCGTCGGACTGCTCAAACGCGCGGGCAACGGCGATGGGTAACGAAGATCCCAGGCAATCCGATGCACGCCCTTGTTGCGCGAGCCCTGAATGCGGCGTACCGTCTCCCCATCTTCATTACGGATCAGCATCCAGATCTTTGGCGCCGATTCCTGATCCTCGGCCCGCAATTCATCCATGGTGGGATAGTCGATCTTCTTGTTGGCCTTGATCGCCTTCTTCTCAGCCTCCTGACGCTTCTCTTTTCGCGTCTGAAGCTTCTCTTTCAGGTGGTACGTAATAACAGCGCCAAACGGCGGGTTAGGCGCGGCATAGAACATCGAACCCTGGCTGCCGCGTCCATCACGACCGCCAAGGCGACTGCGCTGAACGAACAGCATGGCGTCTTTCACGGGGAAAACGTGCGCGTCTTCTTTGAATGCCTCCGCCGTCGCATGACGAATCGGCGTGTAGTCGTCCAGAATGAAAATGCCGCGACCGAAACTTCCCAAAACCACGTCATTCTCACGACGCTGAATATCAAGGTCGCGAATCGCGATGGTTGGAATGCCCGACTTCAGCTTTACCCAGTTCTCACCATGATTGACGGTGAAGTAGGCGCCGAATTCCGTACCCACGAACAGCAGTGAGTCCTTCTCGGTATCTTCAGCAAGCGTGTACACAATGTCTCGCTCAGGAAGGTCGCCGCAGACCATCTCCCAACTCTGTCCGCGGTCATCGCTGCGGAGCAGGTACGGTGAGAAGTCGCCGTTCTTATGATTGTCGAATGACGCATAAACGCGGTCTGCGTTGTGACGCGACGCCAGCAGGCAGCTTACATACGCCATATCAGGCACGCCCGGGAACAGGGAGATCTTGCGCCAGTTCTCTCCACCATCTTCCGTTACGTGAACAAGACCGTCGTCCGTACCGACATAAAGAAGGCCTTCAACAAGCGGTGACTCCGTCAACGACACGGCGTTACCGAAAATCGAAGTCGATCGATTCTTCGATACCGCATCGACGCTCTGAATACGACCCATCACCTCGAGCTGATTGCGATCCAGGCCTCGCGTAAGATCATCGCTGATGACCTCCCAGCTATTCCCCTGATCATTCGAACGGAACAGACGATCAGCGGCAAAATACAGACGTTTGTGATTGTGCGGACTCAGAATAAGGGGCGAGTCCCAGTTCCAGACGTAAGGCTCTTCACCCGGCGCTTCACGAGGCTTAATGTCAACGATCTCGCCGCTGCGACGGTCGTGGCGAATCAAACCGCCATACTGCCACTGGGCGTAGAGAATGTTGGGGTCTTCCGGGTCGACCTGCGTTTCATAGCCATCACCGCCGACAGTGATAAACCAATCCGAGTTCGCGATACCAATACGATCCGTCGTACGGGAAGGACCACCCTTCGAGTTGTTGTCCTGCGTACCACCGTAGACGTAATAGAACGGCGTCGAGTTGTCGACGCTCACACGATAGAACTGCGTGATCGGAAGATTGGGTTTGTATTGCCAGTTGGCCGCGCGATCCCATGATTCATAAATACCACCGTCACATCCAACCAGCATGTGATTGGTGTCGTCCGGATCAATCCACATCGCGTGGTCATCAACGTGACGGTTCTTGCGAGATACACGCTTGATAGTCTTTCCACCATCGTCTGACATACGCATGAACGTATCGAGGGAATAGAAGGTATCCTCGTCCTGCGGATCACAAACCAGTTCGTTGTAATACTGAGGACTCGAAGCAATGTAACTGTTTCGCTTCGACCAGGTCTCGCCACGGTTGGTCGAACGGAACAGGCCGCCCTTGCCTTCCGCAGCTTCGACGATGGCGTAAATGGTGTCCGGGTTCGCCGGCGAAACGCACATGCCGATGCGGCCCTTGTCGTTGCTCGGCAAACCGCTCGTCAGCTTTCGCCATGACTCACCACCGTCGGTCGATTTGTAAATCGCAGACTCCGGACCACCGTTAATCAATGTCCATACACGGCGTCGACGCTGGTAGGCACTGGCATACAGAACGTCAGGATTACGCGGGTCCATATGAACTTCGTTCACGCCTGTGTCATCGCTGATGTGAAGCACGCGCTCCCAGGACTCGCCGCCGTTGGTGCTCTTGTACAATCCGCGATCACCACCAGATCGCCAGAGTGGACCCTGCGCTGCAACGTAAATGACGTTCGGATCACGGGGGTCAATGACAATGTTGCCGATGTGCTCCGATTCCTTCAGCCCCATGTTCTTCCATGACTTGCCGCCATCACGAGAACGGTAAACACCATCGCCAAAGGAAACACTGCGCTGGCTGTTGTTCTCGCCGCTACCAACCCAAACCTCATAAGGATTGTGCGGATTCAGCGTTACACAACCGACCGAATAAGAGCTCTGACCGTCGAAGATCGGCTTGTAGGTCGTGCCGTTGTTCTCCGTCTTCCACACGCCACCCGAACAAACCGCAACATAGTACTCCGATTTGTTTTCCGGATTGACGGCGAAATCGCAGATACGACCTGACATCAATGCCGGCCCAACGTTGCGAACCTTCAACCCGGCCAGTTCCTTGGCCGTAAATGACTTGTCACTTTTCTCGTCGTCTTGCAACGCCAGTGCAGGCGGCGCAAAGATGGAGAAAGTCAGAATGAAGGCAAACGCAAAAACTGAGGATCGCATGGTGGCTCCTTTCATCTCGCCTCTTGTGATATTTGCAGTTTCCACAGGCTCCGACAGGGTAGCGGAGGCCTCTCGCTCGGGAAACCCCGTGGCATCGCTCGACGATGACTTCGCACGATCCGACCGATGCCGGAGACTGTGCGTATCTAGTGCATCGACCGATAATTCCGCCCGATTTAGTTGCCCATGAGGAACCAGGCCCGCTTCATCGTTGCTAACCCGCAAGCCTGTAGGGAATGGTAATAACGCTAGCTGAAACTGCCCGCCCGGCGAAGCAGGGCCAGGAACTCGCGATTGCCGCCATGCCCCCGAATCGGGCTGGGGACAATGCCGTCGATGGTCCAACCCATACGCTCAATCTCAACAGACAGATCAGCCACGGCGTCATAAAGTCGCTCATCCGGAACGACACCGTCAACCAACACTGATTTTGCGACTTCGTACTGCGGTTTGATCAGAGAAACGACGCGACCGTCAGGAACAAGAAGCGTCGACACATGGGGGAGGATCTTGGCCTGTGGCGTCCAGCCGACATCGATCGAAACCAGTTGAACCGGTTCCGGCAACACAACGTGCATGGCGTTTGTACGCTCAAGAACCACCACACGATCGTCTTTTCGCAATTTCCACGCCAACGTGCCGTAGCAGGTGTCCACCGCGTACACCTTGGCAGCACCATGCTGCAGCAGACAGTCAGTGAATCCACCGGCATGGCAACCGAGGTCCGCGCAAATCAACCCCGTCGGGTCGACGGACATTCCCTCGAGGGCAGCCAGAAGTTTCTCGCCACCGCGCGAGACAAAACGAGGGATAGGGGGGAGATCCACGATATCAGCCTTGCTACGCCATCAGTTGCAGGAACACGGGCAAGAGTCAGCAGAAAATGTCAAAGCACGAAGAACCAGATGCCAATCACATTTCATTCCGATTCGGCCGCCGTGCTCAAAGCCCGGAGTCTCCGGTGCCGTACAACGGACTCCGAGAATTCGGGTGCCATGCTTGGATCTTTGATCCAAGCATGCCCAGAGACCGTCCCGGCAAATCGAAGCGAAATAGTCCGGCTGTCGTGCCTTCACAACGACCAATGGTTCTTCCAGCGCACAAAAAAAG
>JBMYUM010000071.1:0-12737 GCA_049605375.1 Phycisphaerae bacterium
GGCAGGTACATGAGGTCGTACCAGACGCCGGCTTCGACGCGCTTCACGATAACCTTGTCGCCAAGTGGCTTGATGTTCAGCTTTGCCATAGTTTGAAAGACTCCTCTTTCTTGTTGTCTGATGAATGACTTAATTCTTGCTGGGCGGACCGCTCAGGGTTCGCCGCAGAGCAGTGACAAAAATATCCGGGTCCAGCGGGGCCGCGAAAACGCTGGCGACACGGAGTGCCAGGGCAGCCTCGAGAACTTGACGCGTGGGACGGGCGGTCACCAACCAGCAGGGAAGCGTTTCGTCGACGGCGCGGATCATGGCGAGGAGATCGAGCTCTTCCCGACGTGGTCCGGCGTAGATGACGGCGCCTGACAGGCCGCCGGCTTCAACATGATGCATGGTTGCACGGGCGTCGGTCGCACCGCACAGCAGCATGTCCTGCGGTTCGACAAGCGGCGCGAGCCGATTCATTTCCCGCTTCATCTCGCCGGTCGACGAGTCATCCGCGGGTGTGACGCTGGCTGCGTTTCGTGACGATCGCTCACGCTGGGCGGCGAAGCTCACGAGGACGCGCCACGGTTCGCTGCGCCTCCGTGGAAATGCGCCGTCGTCGAATGCACTGTTGCTGAGCGGATGATTCGTCACGTTCGTTGCTTGCCTCGGTCGTCCGTCGTTTGGCCTCTTCCCATTCCAAACTAACCGGTCTGCCGCGAACTCCTGGTGGCTGCAGACCTTCTCCGACCCACTGGTAAGCAAACTGAGTGCCAGTGTTATCGGAATTATCTTAAATGTATTAATGGTAATGGTTTATGGTTTTGGGGGTGTTGGTCGGACAGGGGCGGCAGGCCTGGTGCGGGCTGACGAATCTGTCATTCCGGGTCGGTGGAGAGGACTGCGCTGCCGTTTTGGCAGGGGGCTGCGGCGGCCATTCATGACAGGCGTTCGGGCGGAGAGTCCTGAAGACGCGGTGGTGGGTAGTGGGGCGATGGACCACCGATTTTGAACAGCATGGAGCAGGATCGTGTTTCCGTGGTGTGGATTTCATGCGGAAGGGCATGAAGTGGGGTGGTGGAATGACGGTCGACTGCGCCGTCTGTCGGATACCTGAGAACGTCGGTGGAGAGGCCGGCAGAACGTGTCGTCACCGGCGACTGGAGGAACGCGGGAGGGAATAGTGGAACTCGGGGTGGCGACGGACCTGCAAAGGGGACCGCACAAACAGGCCCTGATGCGCCAGGAGCCCTGTTTTCGAGTCACTTTCGGACCTCAATCCCGATAATCCATGCGGTTGACGCCGTCTCTTTCAGAGCCATAGAATTCCAGGGTCATTGCCAGCTCCATTTGACGCGTGCCGCCGTGGACAACAGGGATGTGAGATCCGTTTCTTGTCCTTTGGCCACAGGTGGTTGTCTCGCGCTGCAGCTTCTCATCGAAGTTGCCGGGAGGGCATCTTGGGGGTGTATGCGGCTGGACTCTAACGGGGCGGTGAGAATACAGGAAGACTTGAGGGAGTCGCAGCATCGAATGAGTCGTGGGGGTTTGAAAAGTTGGGTGGTCTTTGGAGGGGCGCTGGCATTGGCGGCTCACGTTGCCGTTGCGCACGTGTTCATCCCGAAGAGCAATCAGCTTGGTCAGAATCCGACGTTTTCCGGAAACGGCTGGGCGGTTGAACTCTACCTCGTTCCTGACAGCGCCGCAGACAATCTTCTTACAGCCGAGAATTACGCGACCACCCATGAGCCGGACATGACATTCCGGACCAACTGGATCGATTACCCTTCGGGTGACGATTCGTTCCGGCGCGACGCGACGTATGAAACCGTCGGCGACCTGCTCGATAATTATCTCCTCGATGTCGACAACCCCGAGGTCTTGAACCACCCGTTTACCAACATTCTGTTGAAGTTCAGTGGCTACGTCAGTGTTGAAGTGGACGACAATACGTCGGCGATCATCGGTTTGCCGGTGTGGGTGGACTACCGAACGATCGGGCACGATGGCTACCGGTTGCTGGTCGGACTGACGATCTATCGTTTCCCTGTCGTTCCCTTTACGGATTGGGTTTGGGAAGAGAATCCGATTCACGAAGCCCCGGGCATGCACCGTATCGAATTCAACTACTTCAACAAATACGATCCGTTTGGTTCGCTCTACGCGGAGTACGCCGGTATTGAGCTTTACACGCATCACGGCGGGGGGCTGCCGCTGGCGGCTGGTCAGGAGATGATCAATCCAAATCATCCGGAGTTTGGTCCGGGGACGATCATCACACCGACCGTGATTTACACGGAAGATGCCATTGCGCCGGTCGGACCTGCGGACTTCGACGCCGATGCCGACGTCGACTTTGAAGATTACCGGTGGCTGCAGAATTGCTTCACGGGTCAGCCGGAAGGGTTCTCCATTCTCGCCATCGGGTGCGAGGCGTTTGATGTCGACAAAGATGATGACATTGATGCCATTGACTACGAAGCCTTCGTGAATCACTTCCTGGGGGAGTGATCAGTTTCGAGGCGATGCTCAATCTGCGGCGATTCGTGGTGCGAGCGGGGTTGGAGCCGGGCAGGCTCATGGGGTGTTTCATTTGATGAAGTTTGCGCTATGCATCCTGGGGTTGGTTTTTGCGCTGACACCGTCGGTGCGCGCCGGTGGGGCGATCGGCGGTGACATTCCCACGCAGCTTCAATCCACGCTCGAAGATTTCTTTGTGGAGGGTTCGCAGCCTTCCGACGAAACGGTCTTCTACGATTTCTTCCTGACCGGCAGTGATTGTTCGATTTGCCACGAACTGCAACAGTTTCAAGGCGATACCACGTATATCTACAAGCCGTGGATGGGCAGCATGATGGCGCAATCCGCGCGTGACCCGATTTTCCAGGCCGCGCTGACGATCTCGAATCAGGACGCGGCCTTCTCGGGCGACCTGTGCATCCGGTGCCACACGCCGCGTGCGTGGCTCGACAACCGTTCGACGCCGACCGATGGATCGGCTCTGGTGGCCGAAGATCGCGACGGCGTCGGCTGTCATGTCTGTCACAGAATGGTTGATCCGGTACTCCAGGTGACAAGCCCTGAACCGGACGAAGAGATCCTCTCCCTGATTGACTTCCTGCCGGTCGAACCCGGCAATGGTAACTTCGTTATGGATCCGGTTGACCGTCGGCGAGGCCCTTTTGTTCTGCCTGAATTCTTCCAGGGGCATTCGTGGTATGAGTCGCCTTATCATCAGACGTCGGCGTTGTGTGGCACCTGCCATGACGTGAGCAATCCGGTGCTCCAATTGCAGCCCGACGGCACCTATCGCCCCAATGAAATGGATATGGCCCACCCCACGGGTGACAAGTATGAGATGTTTCCGGAGCAGCGCACCTACAGCGAGTGGTTGATGAGTGAGTTTGCATCGACCGGGGTGGATATGGAGGGGCGTTTTGGTGGTCCACTGAATCCGGTCATGTCGACATGCCAGGACTGCCACATGCCTGACACCGAGAGCCTCGGGTGTTTTATCCCGGGTATCCCCATTCGTCCTGATCTGCCTTCTCACGAACTGGCCGGCGGAAACACCTGGGTGCAGATGGCGGTGTACGATCTATACGGCGACAACCCTGCGGACGATCTCAACATGGACTACCTTCTGGCCGGCATCGAAGCCTCGAAGTCGATGCTGGAGCGTGCGTGCTCCCTGGAGTTGGAACAGGAAGTGAGCCGTGTCAGGGTTCGCGTCGTGAATGAAACGGGTCACAAGCTTCCGACGGGTTATCCGGAAGGACGGCGGATGTGGGTCAACGTCCGGTTCTTCGACAGTGACATGGTGCTGGTTGCCGAGCGAGGCTATTACAATCCTCTGACGAGGCAGCTTGAAGCGGGCGACACCACGGTCTACCGTGCCGATCACGGGCTGGATGACTTTATGGCCAACCTGGTGGGTCTGTCGCCCGGCAAGAGTTTCCATCTCGTGCTGAACAACAAGGTGATTTTCGATAACCGTATTCCACCTCGAGGCTATACGCACGAGAAGTTTGAGTCGGTCCAGGCAGAGCCTGTCGGTGCCCACTATGACGATGGGGAATACTGGGATGATGTGTATTTCGATCTGCCGGTCGGTGCAGCTTTTGCCCAGGCGAGGATTTACTACCAGACGACCTCTCGCGAGTATGCCGAGTTTCTTTCCGACGCCAATGTCACGGATTCCAAGGGGGCGACGGCGTATGATCAATGGGACAAGTGGGGCGGTTCGGAGCCCGTTCTGATGGCGTCGCAGCTGGAAGTGCTCGATGCGTTTCCAGATGGCGATTACGACAACAATGGTGTCGTCGATGCTGCCGATGCCGCGTCCCTGATCAGCTGCCGTACGGAACCGTTCGAATTGCCGGCTCCCGGCTGTGAGATTTTCGACTACGATGGCGACGACGATGTTGACATGGCAGATGCAGCATGGCTGTTCCGCCTGTATGCCGATGAAGGGTCTTGACCGATGACCGCGGGGATTCACCAAACCAGGAACCAAGAGATGATTGGCTCGCGACGTGACGGCGCCTTGCGTTGGTGCGTGTGGTTTCTTGCGTTGACTGCTTTGTTTTGGTGTGGCGTCGCGCAGGCTGCGATTATCTACGTCGACAAGGATGCGCCCGGGCCAGTGCATGACGGCATGTCGTGGGAGACCGCCTTCCGCCATCCCGATCAGGGGTTTGCGCAAGTGATCTTTCTCGATGAGGTACGGATCGCTCAGGGTGTTTATACGCCCGATACGCTCGGATTTGGTGATCCGCGTCAGGCTACGTTCAGCTTGCCCTCGTTTGCGACAATCAATGGCGGTTACGCAGGTTACGGTGAAACCAACCCTGACGCACGTGACATTCAGGCCTTCGAGACCATCTTCAGCGGTGATCTGCTCGGAAACGATGTGCCCGGCGGAAACCGTGAAGACAACAGCCGTAACGTTGTGACGGCGAATCTTGTCGGCATTGAGACAACGTTCTCCGGCTTCACGATTACCGCCGGAAACTCGACGGCACCATTCGCACCGCCGTTCTTTCCGCTCGGTAATCCGGGTGGTGGGCTGTTTTCCGTCGGCAGCTTGACGATTGAGTCCTGTATTTTTCGTGACAACGACGCTGTTGCCGGTGGCGGCATGTTTAACTTTGAAGGCAGTCCGGTTTTGACCGACTGCCTCTTCGAAGACAACCGTGCATCGCAGGGTGGGGCGCTGGGGCTGTTCGGAACCGACGATCCGATCCCGCCGGTCTCCGGAGGGATGGTTGGCGGCGGTTCCGTGGCACACGGTACGCCGATCGTCACCGGATGTCGCTTCGAGAATAACCGCGCGACCGGATTCGCCGGCGCGGTTTGGGTCGACGGGATCGCAGAGAATCCGATCTTTACGGATTGTCGATTTACCAACAATCACGCTCTGACGGATGGTGGTGCCATCTGGAGTGGCGGTGGCGTGTGTGAAATGAACAGTTGCCTGGTTGCTGGTAATACCTCGGGTGACGAAGGCGGCGGGGTCTACGCTGATACGCTCATCAACGTCAACCAAAGTACGTTTTATGGAAACGTCTCCGGTTCCGGTGGTGGAATCTTCTACGTGTTTGTGTTGCCGGGTATCTTTGAGAGCATCTTCTGGGGGAACCTGGCGGATGACGCTGTGGGTGAGAACGCGCAGGCCGTGGGTGGTTTTCTTCCGCCGTTGACGAGTTACTCCTGTATTGAGGGTTGGACAGGCGACTGGGGCGGCGACGGAAACTTTGGTGACGATCCAGCCTTTCTTCCCGGTCCTGACGGGTGCTACTATCTCGACACCATGCTGAGCGCGGCCATTGATGCGGGAAGTGGAACGGCCGTCGATCGCGGTCTCCAGTTTTCCACGACGCAGCGGGATGAGTCGGGCGATGCCGGCACGGTTGATGTTGGTTTTCACTTTCCCCAGACGGGGCGTACCTATCTTTCCAGCGACAGTGATCGGAACGGCGTGGTGGATCTGCGAGACATTGCAGCGATGCAGCGTTGCATGGCGACGCCCTCATCCCCTTGCTGCCTGGTTTTCGACGAGGATGGTGACTTCGTTTTCTCGCAGACCGATCTTTCCGCTTTCGTTTCGGCTATCACGGGCCCCTGACAGGACCGATCACGTCCGAATTCTCTTGACAAACCCCATTTGTCTACCATCTTATAGATAGAGGCATCTTATAGATAGAGGCGTTGCCGTTTGCACCTTGGCGTGGGGCACGTGCTGCCGCTCCGAGTGCATACCAGGGCTACTCGTTCTTCGATGGGCCAAGAAGGCCCGAAAGGAGGCCCGTCACATGCGACTTTCATCTCTGGCATCTCGTCAACTCTATTCGCTTTCGCCCGACGACACGATTGATAAGGCGATCAGTTTGATGGAGGAGCACGCGTTCCACCACTTGCCCGTGCTTGTTGATGGAAAGCCCGTGGGAATGGTCTCCGATCGCGATTTGCTGCTATCCGTAGGCTGGACGTTATCGCACGAGCGGCAGGAGGGTGACCAAGGTAATCGCGTCATCGGCCCGGTTTCGGTGGGCGAAATTATGTCAACGCCCGTGCTGACGGCGATGCCGGACAGCACCGCGCTGGAAGCTGCCAGGCTTCTGCTTGAGCATCGCATCGGTTGTGTCGTACTCACACGCGGAAGCCAGGCCATCGGCATCGTCACCAAGCTCGACCTCTTGCGCTATACACGTGATTTGCCGGCTTCCGATCGTCGCATGGTGGCACTGCAGGAACCGGTTGAGCAGCATATGCGTGCCGGCGTGACGTCCGTGCGTGCGAAAGAGACGATTCCCGAACTAGCCCGCATTATGCACGATAAGGAAATTCGCCATCTTCCGGTCACGGTCGATCGCTGCTTGCTGGGCGTGATTTCAGATCGAGATGTACGTCGAGCCATTGGGCGAGAGCTTGTGGAAGATGCCCAGGCGGAGGCATCCGGTCAATTGAAGGTATGGACGACGGCTGCGTTCGAGATCATGAACAAGAAGGTCGTGACGGTGACCCCCGAACAGTCCTTGCTGGATGCATCGTTTCTGATGACGGAGAATTCGGTAGGGGCATTGCCTGTCGTCATTGGTGAAGAATTGGCCGGCATCGTGACGGATACCGACATTATCAAAGTCCTGGCAAGAGTCGAAGACTGAAAGCAGGCTGGTCAGATTGTGATAAAAAAAAGACCTCGTCGGATCGTGATGATCCGGCGAGGTCTTTGCATTTTCATCGTCAGCCAAATCTACTCTTTGTCTTCGTCATCCCCTTCATCGTCTTTTTCGGCGAGCGGATATTCGAGTTCCCAGGGCGGTGCGTCTCCGCCCGGGCCTTTCAAGTAGTGCTCGAACCATCGCAGGGTACGAAGGTTGTAGTCGTAGCGGGCCGCGGCCTTACGATTTCCGTGCCCTTCGCCCGGGTAGAAGACGAGTCGGACCGGCGTATTCCCGAGCGTTTTGAGGTGGCGGTAGAGTTCCATGGACTGGCTCGGATGGACGCGGGTGTCGTTCTTCCCGTGGAGAATCAACAGTGGCGTGCGGGCTTTGGTCACGTGGTAGAGCGGGCTTCGTTCCAGGTAGAACTGCCAGGCGTCCCACAGGCGGGTTCGGGCGTGGACAAGGAACATCTCTTCCGGGATGTCGGTTGTACCGCTCTTTGAGATGTGGTCGCTGATACCGACGAACATGCAGCCGGCCTTGAAGCGTTCCGTGTGATAAGTTGAGCACCAAGCCGTCGCGAATCCCCCGTAGCTTCCGCCGGTGATTCCCACGCGATCCTTGTCGACAAGCCCGATTTCGATCAGGTGATCCACGGCGTCGATCAGGTCATCGAATTCCTTTCCGGCATAGTCGCCCTGTCCCATCTTCGAAAACTCAACACCACGTCCGGTACTGCCGCGATAGTTTGGATAGAAGACCGCGAATCCGCGGGCAGCGGCGACCTGTCCCAGGCGGCTGTACGCTGTAAGGAAACCGTCTCGATCGTGGGCTTCCGGGCCGCCGTGGACGGTGAGAATCAACGGATAGCGCTTGCCGGGCTCTTCGTTCAGCGGGCGAATGAGAATGCCATGCAGTTCCAGGCCATCACGGGCATTGAAGGTGATGACTTCCTGCTTGGCATATTTCATGGTGTTCAACCACGGATTGCTGTCGGTCAGTCGTGTCGGCGATGTTTCACCATGTTGCATGGTGAACACCTCGTTGGGATGGAACTTATTCTGTGAGAGCACGGCGACGCGTTGACCGTCCTTGGTGATGCTCATTCCCGACATCACGCGCTTGCCTGCTTTGATATGCAGTTTCTTATTCTGGCCCGTCCGGTCGATCTCGCCGAAGACGGTGTGCACACCTTCATCGCCGAGGAACTTGATCGTATCGCTGTTTTGCCAGGCAATGGAGGCAACACCGCCGTCGTAGCCCGGCATGAGGTCGGTCGGCACGCCGCCCTTCTTGGATACGACCATAAGGCGACCAGCGGAGGGATCATGAAGGTCGACTGCCGCGATCATGGCGAGGTGTTCCCCGTTGGGACTGAATCGAACCATGCCGAGCTTTCCTGCCCGGTCGACGGTTGCGACAATATCACCGGAATCGATGCTGACGAGGTGGAGCTTACGGAACATGTATCGCGCATCGATGAGCGGTGTCGGTGCCAGCGCAACGGCGAGGTGTTTGTCGTCCGGGCTCCAGTGCAATTCCGAAGGTGTTCCGTCAAGATCCAGTGATCGTGGTTCGCTCTCTTCATCGAACGGGTGAGCGATCCAGACGCGGGTGTCTCTGAAATCTTCCTCGTAGATTTCTGCGTTAAAGCCCTTATCCGTCAGTTTCTTTCGTTCCTTATC
This sequence comes from Phycisphaerae bacterium, assembly GCA_049605375.1. Lineage (GTDB taxonomy): Bacteria > Planctomycetota > Phycisphaerae > UBA1845 > UBA1845 > JADFOB01. The sequence goes on from JBMYUM010000071.1 coordinate 8,834, forward strand.
CTTCTTGTCCGTCGCAAGGAACGCTACTTTCGTGCCGTCTGGATTCCAGCTGTAGCTGCTGATCGCGGTTTCGTGTTCGAGGATCTTCCGAGCTTCTCCACCATCGATGGGGATCATGTAGAGCGATTTGTGGTCGTCGTCTTTTCGCTTGGCAAGGAAACAAATCCCGGAGCTGTCCGGCATCCAGCTGACCGACGTGATGCTCACTTTGCCTGTGATGAACGGGCGGGAGTTGCCGGCAATATCAACGACGTGCAACTCGGAGAAAGCGGTGCCGTTCTTATCCTCCATGGGGATGCGGGGGACACTCAGCCGGTAGGCAATGTACTTTCCATCAGGGGAGATCGCGGCCGAACTTACCGCCTTCAGTTTCGTGACATGTTCCGGTGAAAAGACCTTGTCGTCGGCCTGTGCCGTCGAAGTGTATGTCGTGATACCGATGATCACACTCAGGCTTGCGGCGACAAAACGGAACGCGTGACGCTGAACCACGCAGGCGTTCCTTTTCCAATGAACCGATTTTTGCGTTTGCATTATTGTGCACTCCTCCGGATAGGCCTGCGCCATTTGATGATCATCAAGACCGGTCGGGTGGTCGCCTGACCGAGTCGTTTCCATTGCATGTCGGTAAATACGTTCAATTTTTGTGAAGACTCGCCCGCACCGGTTCATTCGATCCGTGGCAGGGCCTACAATGCCGCCGTATTGGCAGAAAGGTAGCTTGGCACCGATTCGCCGGCTCGCTGATGGACCCGATCACGTGGTGCAAGGGATTCCATCGGCGTGAAGCCGCGGCAATCACGAACAGGGAAAACCAGGATGTCGAGTCGCGACCGCGGCCGAATCAGGTTGGTAAACTTCCCTCTTCCCCAAGGAATCTAATGTCCGATGACACTAGCACGTTCAGGCCACCTCTACAACCTGACGTGAGGGTATGCTTCGCTTGCGCCGGGCGTCGTGGAGATTGTCTGCACGTTTACGCTAACGCATCGAGAAAGGTAGAGGTTGGTGAGCCGTCGGTTGAGGCGTCTCTGCAGACATCACAAGGTTGATTGATCCATGCCGAAAACGAAGATCGTTGCCACCATTGGACCTGCCAGCGCGAACAAGGAGACGCTCCATGGCTTTTTTGAGTCGGGCGTGACGGTGGTCCGGTTCAACATGTCCCACGGCACGCTGACCGATCACCAGCGTAGTCTTGACCTGGTGCGCGAGGTTGCGGGCGCCATGGGTCTGCATATTGCGACGTTTGCTGATCTCTGTGGTCCCAAGGTACGTACGCAGGAGATGAATCTGGAGCAGGCGACGATCGCGACGGGTGAGTCCTGTGTGATCGTCCCCCAGGTTGATGTCGGAACGGCGAAGCGATTCGGCACCAACCACGTCGGTCTGATCGATGAAGTTGAGCCGGGACATAGCGTGTTGATCGACGACGGTGCGATACGACTGCGGGCGGTCGAACGGACAGCGGAGGGGTTGGTCTGCCAATGCGAGGTGGGAGGGACCATCGGATCGCGAAAAGGCATCAACGTCCCCGACTCCAATCTTTCACTGGCATCGCTCAGTGACAAGGACCGTGTTGATCTGGCTTGGGCGATCGAGAACGAGTTGGATTTCGTGGCGCTGTCGTTTGTCCGCAGTCCGGAAGACATCGAGTTGCTGCGCGATGCGATCCGGGACGCTGGAAGTGAAATCCCCATCATCTCAAAGATTGAAACACCACAGGCGATTGCCCGTCTTGACGAGATCATCAACGCGTCCAACGTCGTGCTTGTTGCTCGCGGCGACCTGGGTGTCGAAATGGAAGTGTCGCGTATTCCCATGCTGCAGAAGGACATGGTGGTGCGTTGTCGCCAGATGGGCCGCCCGGTCATCATTGCTACGCAGATGCTCCACAGTATGGTCGATTCCGCAACACCGACCCGGGCTGAGGTGAGTGATGTGGCGAATGCCGTCCTTGACGGTACGGATGCGGTGATGCTGTCCGCAGAGTCAGCGATGGGGCGTTTCCCATTGGAATCGGTGCGTGTGATGTCGCGCATCATTGAGCACGCGCACGACTATCGGTATGACAAGACGGAACGACGGGGCAGTTTCGTGACGGGGCGATTGCGGGTCGGAGCCGATCAGGACCGTACGGCGTCGGCTGTTGCACGAAGTGCCGTCATTGTGGCACAAGACCTTCGAGCGAAACTGATTGCGGTCTGGTCGCGCACAGGTCGTACCGCGCGATGGATCAGCAAGTATCAGGCGTCTTTACCGATCTATGTGTTGTCGAAGACGCCGTCGGTTTGTCGTCGTTGTGAAATGAGCTATGGCATCGGCGCCATGCTTGTTCCGCAGGAGTTCATCGAACGCGGGGTTTCCTGGGAAGAACTTCAGCGGCGTCTGGTCGAGCGGACGCGGCTGGATAACGGCGAAGTGATCGTCCTCGTGGGGGATCCGGCAGCACCGATGCGGGTGCCGACCATTTCCATTCGAGTGATCGAAACCTGATGCGGCTGTCGGCGTGTGTATGGGAGGGCCTAGCTCCCATGTTCACATCCGGCTATGCGTTTATTCCGCCTATGTCCCTGCCGCTCGTTTCCTTTACCCGATTTCCTTTCCATGGGGCCTGTTTTGCTTTCAGGCGGGCTTCAATTGCTTCAGAAATTGCTTGAATATTAGGACTATGACGGGTATCCTAACCGATTGGGTCAGAATCCGTACGTATAGCTTCCATCTTTCGCGCGAAAACTGCCAGGCGGTTTCGGTCTGTCGGTAGCGTTGCAGCTTCATCGGCCATGGGGAGCCTGGTGGGGCTCGTGGGCAAGGCGCTGCATTGGTCATGGCGTTGACGGCACAGGGCATGGTAATGACTGTACTGGCATGCATTGACGGCACAGGTTGGGGGATTGACGGGTCTGAAGCCGATCACGGGGTTCTTGAATACACGGGGTTCTTGAATACACGGGGTTCTTGAATAACAGATACCTGAATAGGTCAGTAATTCGGGGTCAGTAAGTACGGCATCAATTGATACAGGGGGAGTATCGAGATGATCACAGAGACAGCAGGGTCGAAGACGACGTCTTCGCACACACCGCTTACGCAGGGGAGCTTCATGCAAAAGAGGGTTGCCAATCGTCGGTTCAATGGGATTTCGGGTGCGTTGTTCGTGGGCGCGATTGCCGGGTTTGTTTTGGCGGGCGGGGTTTCCCGTCTGGATGCGGCGCCGTCGGCCATTCGTGGTGATCGGGTCACGCCGGAGGGGATCGGCGAGTCGTTCATTGAATCGATGGACGTCGTGCTGGAACGTGATCGACTGGCGAAGCTGAATCGAATTGCCAATGGTGAGCGCAACGCCAAGGCAAACCCTGATCGCCGGTATGGGCAGTGGGTTGTGCCCAATCGTCGCGGTTCGGTTGCCGCTCATTCGGGCCGACACTACATCACCAACGAGTGGGGTGATACGCGCATGGGCATCGGCTTTCCCGAGCTCGTGGATGTGCACGGTTTTTATCTTGCCGGACAGATGAATGATGGTGTTTGGCCGGGTGCGATTCGCGTTCTCGGATTTGCCAATGGTCGGGAAATCGCAAAGACCGATTGGCATGAAGCGATCGACGGCACGCCGTCCTGGTTCGAAGTTGACCTTTGTGACGTTGATCGAATCGTCATCCAGGCCAGGGCGGCCGTCAATGGTGGTGGCTGGTATGCGATTGACGACCTGACTTATTCGCCGAAAGCGGATGCTGATCAAGCGCAAACGGTGATCGACTTCGACGATCTCGATTACGCCAGCAAACTGACAGGCACGCGATATGCCGGTCTTTCGTGGGAATTTGGTACAGGTTTTGATTTTGAGAACATTGTGCCGGCGCCGCAGATGCCACCGGGTTTTGATGACAAGCCGGCGTACGTG